>CAUSYJ010000217.1:0-3096 GCA_963535845.1 uncultured Alloprevotella sp. | reverse complement strand
TAGTGAAGAGATGGAGAACCTCAATCGCGATTGAGGTTCTCCATCTCTTCACTATCACGTGTAAGACGCTGACTCTGATCGTTCACCTTACCTAACATCTCTGTTAGATTCTGCAAAGCAGAGACATAATTTGTTTGTGCCTCTACCATCTCTGGCGTTTGTTGTTGAGCATCAGCAATAGCCTTACTCTGTTGTCCAACAACTGCAGCTGCTATATCATCAGCAGATGGCATAACCTGCTGTACACGCTCAACATCTACCGATGAAACCGCAGAATATTGCGGTTGTACAGCTGAAGAAGTAGACTTGGATCCCTCTTCCCCTGCTAAGTATTCATCTGTAACATGCGTCGGCAGCTCACGACCATCATCTGTTTTATCAAAAGGACGATCGAATGCAGAGAGGAAAAACACTATAACCTCAGTACCCATACCAAGGTATAGCATGATGTTAGCACCCGGTAAGTGAGTGAGCTTAAACAAGGCACCAAGGATTACAATTGATGCTCCCCAACTATAACCATAATTGAGGAAAGTTTGTCCAGGGACACTATCCATCCACTTTTGTAGATGGTAAATGAAGTTGAATTTACTATACTGTGTCATTATCTTTTCCTTTTCTTACTGCTTTTCTTATTCTCTTTTGCTGCTTCGCTAGACGAACTTGCGAGGCTACGAACACAACGGAATCCAATGTAACTACGCGGTTGATTCTGGTATTCCCAAGTACGCCATGCACTGCGAATGTAGCTCTCTGGATCCTTCCAACTACCACCTCTCACACTCTTCTTCTTGAGTCTATAAGGGTCTTCTTTGGCTGCTTTATAGTCTAACTGTGGGTTTAAATCGTTCATCGCGTCCACACCTGCTTCAGTATAAACGGTACTTGTCCATTCAGCAACATTACCTGCCATATCGTAAAGACCATTAGAATTGGCACCATAAATGCCTACCTTACTTGTAATTAGATTTAAGAGACAGGTGTAATTACCACGATCTGGCTTGAAGTTAGCATAGAAACAACCATTGCCATTCTTAACATTCTGGTTGTCCCAAGGGAACTCGTCTTGATTCTTTCCACGTGCAGCATACTCCCATTCAGCCTCTGTCGGCAGTCGATAACGCTGTACATAACGAGCCTCACGACCTAATCCTTTCAATAGATATTCCGTTCGCCAAGCACAGAAAGCATTGGCTTGTTCCCATGTAACTCCCACTACTGGATAGTTATTATAGGTTGGGTTGCTGAAATAATTACGTAAGTATATTTCATTATCAGAGTTTCGGAAGTCGTTTACCCAGCAAGTTGTATCTGGATAGATATTAACGATATAAGTATTCAAGAAGTCCCAAGGACCTGTTAATGGGCGGTTGTTCGTCTCTTGATGAATGTTTCCTTCATCATCAACATAGGCTGTATCCTTAGAAATCATCACTACTTCGCTAGGATCAACCTTAATATCTGTATTCAAATTACGCTCCTGTGGATTCAAACGATTACGGCGCAAAGCCGCTGTTGTATAGTCATAAATCTCATAGCGATAATTCATCTGTTTTGCATCAAGACTCTTCTCACCTGTAACAGGATTGGTTACGAACAAGCTTTCATAAGCTCTTTGCTCATCTTCATTGAACTTTCGTGGCAATCGTTTATTCCAATTGATATGAGGCTTAACAGGGTCACCATTCTTATCTTCTGTGATCATATAGGTTTCATCCCCACCATAAGCAGGATCAGCCAAACGTGTACGAAGAATGGAATCACGCACCCACTCTACAAATTGCTTATACTCGGAATTGGTTACTTCGGTCTCATCCATCCAGAAACCATCTACTGAGATATCCTTCACAGGAGACTTCTTACCCCAAAGAGAATCCTGCTTGTCTAAACCCATGTGTAGCCATCCACGCTTCACGAGGGTCATACCATAAGGTGTTGGTTCACGAAAACTACCACCTTTGCCAACACCAGTTACTTCACCACCGCGACCTGATGAAGAAGCTGTCTTACCAGAGAAACAACCAGTGAGAGAGCCTAGCAAGAGTGTACCAAGACAAATGGTTAATATTCTTTTCTTCATTTTCATATCTCGTTCTTATAGAAATCTTACGCTTTTATGTTTGTTTCGTCCTTTCTTCTGAAGGTTTATGTCTGTTTGATAACTTACAAACAACTCATGGCTACCATTGCCGAAAGCAGCAGAACCAGTGTACATCTCATAGCTATAACCAACATTGATTCCATGGAAAGAGCCACCAACGTAGGCGGTGACAGAATTTGTTGGACTATAAGAGACACCTCCGTACAGAACTTTCTTATCATTGGTATAGACCAAACGGGTTGTGATGTCGGCACGATAGGCAGTACCATCATACCGCCCTAAAACAGACACAGGTATATTAAGAAACGGATTCCTCAATTTTATATTGTATCCTCCTGTCAAATAATACGTACGATCTATTTGTAATTGGTTCTTATCTCCTATTTCTAACAAGGGGGCATTCAAATTCTGAACAGATACTCCTGCGTACCAGTTCTTATGGGTATAATAGAGTCCTACACCTAAATCCAAACTGTTTCCATTAGCTTCGGTTGTAAGCAAAGCAGGGTCGCTTGCTTCAGCTGGATCAAGCTTACTTCCATCGAATTTATCGAACAAAACACCCACTTGTACACCTGCAGACAGCATGCCTCCCCATAACGTCTTACGGAAAGCATATTGTCCCGCGATACGCTGATGAGTGAAAGCTCCTATCTTATCATTCAATATTGACACGCCCACGCCATGGTATTGTTTCATGAAAAAAACAGGCATATCACCTCCCACATAGAAAGTATTTGGATTATGCTCATAGCCTGCAAAGTCTAAAGCATAGGCTCCAATAACATTTAATTTATTATCTTTTCCAACGGTTGCAGGGTTGAACGAAGGTTCCATAGCCCAATAGTGACTATAGGACGGATCGAACTGTGCATTGACAGAAATTACTGCCAAGCTCATCAGAATGATTATAAGAAATAAGCGTTTAAACACGCTTTTATAACGGAGGGTGTAGTAGTTTATTGCTATTAAGAGCAATTTTTATTTATTATATC
>CAUSYJ010000216.1:0-3103 GCA_963535845.1 uncultured Alloprevotella sp. | reverse complement strand
GCCCTTATTGCGTCAGCTCACAGGCTTATTGTGATGATGCTATATATAAAAGGAGTGTGAGCTTTTGTGGGTAGGAACGCTCTCCTCTCCTATGTATTGTTTTTTGTTGGTAAGAGAATATTGAGTTTATTATATAACGAAAGGATAATATTAGCGCATTTTGGGGATGAATCAAAAAAGGAACAAAATTGCACCTACAATTATAAAAAGGCAGGAAAATATTTGGACGATAATAGAAAATGCTGTATCTTAGCATTCCAATATAAACGCGCATAGTCTATGAAGCATGAAATGCCCAAGCTCAACTATCCTCTTGATGGATTGAAGCCTAGGATAAGTGAGGATACGATGAAGTTCCATTATGGCAAACATCTCCAAGCTTACACAGACAACTTAAACAAGCTCATCAAGGGAACAGAATTTGAAGATAAGAGTTTAGAAGAAATTGTTAGAACGGCCAATGGTGCCATTTATAATAATGCTGCCCAGGTATGGAATCACACATTTTTCTTTGAAACTTTATCTCCCACTGCAAAACCTATCAGCGGCACATTGAAAGCGAAATTGATAGCAACGTATGGGAGTATAGATGATTTCAAAAACCAATTGATGGCAAAAGCTACGGGATTATTCGGTTCTGGGTGGATTTGGCTTACATACAACGAACGCAATCAATTAAACATTGAAGCGATGACAAATGCAGGTAATCCACTACAAAAGAACATGACTCCGCTTATGACTATAGACGTTTGGGAACATGCCTACTATCTAGACTACCAAAATCGCCGTGCGGACTTTTGCGAA
Organism: uncultured Alloprevotella sp.; assembly: GCA_963535845.1. Taxonomy (GTDB): domain Bacteria; phylum Bacteroidota; class Bacteroidia; order Bacteroidales; family Bacteroidaceae; genus Alloprevotella. The sequence goes on along the minus strand of CAUSYJ010000216.1, from coordinate 2,299 downwards.
GCCGTATGGGAGTTGACGGACTGGCTGCTAGTAGAACAGCGCATGGAGAAAAATCTTTTCAACATCTATTATTAATTACACGTTATTAAATTAACACTAAAGTAAGACATCACAAAATGAAAAAGTATCGTTGTACAGTATGTGACTGGGTATATGACCCAGAAGTTGGAGATCCAGATGCAGGTATTGAGCCTGGAACTGCTTTTGAAGATTTACCCGAAGATTTCGTATGCCCTCTCTGCGGCGTTGGTAAAGACGACTTTGAAGTAGTTGAAGAATAAAAGCGACTAACTAATCCACATACTTATAGTAAAAGGAAGAATTCCATCAGGAATCCTTCCTTTTTTATTCATCACAATGATGTCGATTTATCATTAGAATCTGGCTTAAGTCGCGCTGCCAATCTGGATGTTCCTTTAAAAAGCTATCGATATGGCGTCTACGTTTCTCCTCTAGAATTTCATCTTCGGCAATCAAAATACCTGTCTCTTCCACTTCTCCAAAAGCATGATTTATCGCTGTACCAAAAAAGCGCATTGTCGGCGAAAGGTTCATGTAAGCATTAACGAGAGGAGGAATATTATAACCTCTAGCACGAACATTCTTGTTCAATATTTTGTAGTCTTCCTTAAAATCCTTTTCCACAAAAAGACGTTCTAAGAAGAAAGCGTCTGTTTCCAGTTTAATTGGGTTAGTTGGGATAATCAAATGATCCCTATCGCCAAAATGCTTATCTAGAAAGTAAAGTATCATATCACGAGCAGGTCGGTCGAAACTCGGATACATCGTCATTTTACCAAAAAAATATTTCAATTCAGGAATAATCACGGTAAGAGCGCCCAAACCATCCCAAAGATTATCTAATGCGAACAAACCTTTGGTCATTGCACGACTACTTTGATATTCCAGCGTTACGAAAGAACGTCCTAATTCCGTAGTACGCGGTGCATAGTTGCGAATGAACTCTTCTGAGAAATGAAACATGTGACTTGTTGCAAGAATAGGTTGTCCAGCATTGTCATATTTCCAATCGCTACCAGGAAGGAAACGATAGCCACCAAGAATCACTTCATTTTCTGGATCCCAAACAAGCAATTGGTAGTAAGGGTGATCAGACATATCAAACTCGTCCAAATCACAACTTAATCCAGTTCCCCCTCCTGCAGTGCGGAAAGCAATCTCTCTCAGACGACCAATTTCACGCAAAACATTAGGGGCTTGTTGCCACGTTACAACATAAATTTCATTGCCGCCTTTATTTGTTGAGCGTAACTTACGATCCTGTGTAAGTTCAGATTTCAACAAACGACGTTCAATAGGAGCTATGATTTCTTCTTCCATATACTTTTTCATACAACCTAAAAGGTTGTTTCTCTGTTCAAATTATAGACAACATTCTGCACATATTCAGCCCACTCAACAGGCTTGCGAGTTTTATCAAAGGTTTGCCATGGAATGGGTTTACCAATGGTGATTGTAAATGTCTTATGACGATTTTTCATCATCTCATCAACTAGATAAAGCATCGCAATATTAACCTTAAGATGTAGGGCTTTACAGATATTGGCGAGACGATAAAAGCGTTCACTATTGGAGCCGCTAAAATGAATAGGAATAACATCACGATGTGTCTCAACACTCTTGGTTACAAACGTTTTTTGCCAAGTCAAATCGCGCACTTTTCCCTTATTTTTCCGACTACACAAACCAGCTGGAAAAATTATGATAGCATCATCTGAATGGAATCCAGCTTCTACCATCGCAGGAAAACTACGACTCTGCGAGCCTGTTTTATTTATTGGTATACAAAGAGGAGCAAGCCCATGAAGATTCATGAGTAAATCATTAACCAAATACTTTACATGACCTTCAAAATACTCTCCCAAAACAGCACCTAACGCCACACCATCTTGTCCACCTAGCGGGTGATTACTAACAAAAGTATAGTGCCCAGCTTCGGTTACTGGAGGAAGATTCTCACGTCCCACGACATTAAGGTTCATATCCAAAAAGCGAACACAATCCCAAAGCCAAGGTACTCCCTGTTTTTCGCCTTCTTCCTTCAAAAACACATTAAGTTCGTCTTGATGGATAATTTTCTTCAAATAATTAAGAAGAAAACGGGGGACAAAACGGGCCTTCTTACCCATCTTATCATGTATAACCCTATCAAGGTCAATCAAATAAATATGTTCAGACATAAAAATCTTTACAACTTCTAACACCAACGAACACAATTGTTGTTCGTTTAGCTTTGCAAAAATAATAATAAAATTCTCAGATTAACAGGTATAGACCT
>CAUSYJ010000215.1:0-3137 GCA_963535845.1 uncultured Alloprevotella sp. | reverse complement strand
AGTGTATTGTTTATTTTTCTCTTTCTGTGATTATAATGTGTAGAGATGATAGATGTGATCTATTTTGAATGGCCTATCAAAACTTATTGTTATCTTCGCTCGATAAAAAGGATAGACAAATGGAGATAGTTAATATAATAGCGCAGCGGTTGAATATCAACGAGCAGCAGGTATTGAGAACTATTAAACTTCTTAATGAAGGTGCTACAATTCCGTTTATCTCTCGCTATCGCAAAGAAGTGACGGGCGGATTGGATGAAGTGGAAGTGGCCGCAGTGAAAAATGAGAATGACAGGCTCTCTGAAATGCAGCATCGTAAAAATACGATTTTGCTCACCATTGATGAACAAGGAAAACTGACAGATGAGCTTCGCAATCGTATCGAGAATTGTTGGGACTCAACAGTTCTTGAAGATATCTATTTGCCTTATAAACCCAAACGACACACACGAGCAGAGAAAGCTCGACAACGCGGTTTGGAACCTTTAGCCGATTTGCTGATGAAGCATCCCGATGCGCGATTGGATACTCTCGTTGCTCCATACTTAACAGATGAAGTTCTGGATGAGGAAGCAGCTTTGCAGGGGGCGCGTGATATTATTGCGGAACGGGTGAGTGAGAACGAAGAAGTTCGAAACACTGTGCGTACATCTTATAGTCGTCAAGCATGGATTCGCTCTACGGTAGTGAAAGGAAAGGAAGAAGAAGCGCAGAAATATCGCGATTATTTCGACAATGCTGAACCGCTCTCCCGTTGTAGTTCTCACCGCTTGCTAGCGATGCGGCGTGGAGAAGCAGAAGGCTGTTTGCGCGTGAGTATAGCTCCGCATGATGAGGAACAAGCTATAGGTTTTATGTTGCGAAAATGTGACTATCTCTTTGAGCATGGTCGTCCACAATTTGTGCGCGAATCTTCACAACTTCATCTGGCTGCTGTAGATGCTTACAAACGTTTGCTTCGTCCTTCTATCGAAACAGAGTTTGCGGGGCAGAGCAAGGCTAAGGCTGATGCAGATGCTATTCGTGTGTTTGCCAGTAATCTTAAACAATTATTGTTAGCTCCTCCACTCGGGCAGCAGCGCATTATGGGAATTGATCCTGGCTTTCGAACTGGTTGTAAAGTAGTTTGCTTGGATGCACAAGGAACTCTGCTTCACAATGAGACTATCTATCCTCATCCGCCTAAGCAGATGATAGGTTCTGCCATGCGAAAAGTACGCAATATGATTGAAGTGTATAAACCTGAAGCAATCGCAATTGGTAACGGAACAGCGGGGCGTGAGACCGAAACATTTATCAATAGTCTTAATCTTGGTGATGCTATTTCTGTGTTTTTAGTGTCGGAAGATGGAGCTTCGGTGTATTCTGCTTCAAAATTAGCCCGTGAAGAATTTCCCGATTACGATGTGACAGTGCGTGGTGCAGTAAGTATAGGTCGCCGCTTGGCAGATCCATTAGCTGAATTAGTAAAGATTGATCCAAAGGCGATCGGTGTAGGGCAGTATCAGCACGATGTGGATCAGAGCGAACTGAAAAAAACACTCGATTTAACAGTTGAAAGTTGCGTGAATTCTGTCGGCGTAAATCTCAATACTGCCAGTAAGAGCCTTCTTACTTATATTTCAGGATTAGGTCCAGCATTAGCACAAAATATCGTGGATTATCGTGCGGAAAATGGCCCTTTTTCTTCGCGTAAAGACTTGCTAAATGTACCACGCCTTGGCGCGAAAGCTTATGAGCAGTGTGCTGGTTTTCTTCGCATACCTGATGCTGTAAATCCTTTGGATAATACGGCAGTACATCCAGAGTGTTATGCACTGGTGGAGCAGATGGCGAAGGACGAACATTGCGATGTACCCGAACTCATACGTTCTGCCGAAAAGCGCAAGGCGATAGATCTAAATAAATACTGTACGAATGCTGTAGGTTTGCCAACATTGAATGATATTATCTCCGAGTTGGGGAAGCCAGGAAGAGATCCGCGAGGTCATGCCACTGTTTTTCGCTTTGATGAAAATGTGAAGAGCCTGGATGATTTAAGAGTGGGTATGGAACTTCCTGGTGTTATAACGAACATCACAGACTTTGGCTGTTTTGTTAATTTAGGTATCCATAAAGATGGGCTTATTCATAAGTCGAACTTGGCAAATCATCGCGTGAGTAACCCTGCCGAGGTGGTACATATACAGCAGCGCGTTGTAGTTCGTGTGTTAGAAATTGATGAGCGCCGTGGAAGAATCGGGCTGAAATTGGTGACGAGTGAAAAGTAATAGATACTTATTTTTTATACCTTAGAATCTTTAGAATTATGACCGACGAAGATTATATGAAGAAAGCGCTTGCAGAAGCGGAAATCCCTGTGGGCGTAGTGGTAGTTTGTAAAGACCGCATTATTGCTCGAGCGCACAATCTGACGGAAACGCTTCACGATGTGACAGCTCATGCCGAAATGCAAGCAATTACTGCAGCTGCTGATGCTTTGGGCGGGAAGTACCTTGATCCTTGTACGCTCTATGTCACACTTGAGCCCTGTGTGATGTGTGCTGGAGCTTTGGGCTGGTCACAATTAGGTCGTCTAGTTTATGGCGCGAGCGATGAAAAGAGAGGTTTCTCTAAATTTGCTCCCGAAGCCCTTCATCCCAAAACAGAAGTGTGTAGTGGAGTTCTAGCAGAAGAATGCAGTGCCCTAATGAAAGATTTTTTTAAAAATAAGCGTTGATATGGCAGAGCATAATAGGCTTGGTGCGCTGGGTGAAGAGGTGGCTTGTCGCTATCTTAGCTCTCTCGACTATCGCCTACTTGATCGCAACTGGCGTGTGGGGCATCTAGAAGTGGACATTATTGCTGACAACTACGGAGAATTAGTTTTTGTTGAAGTAAAAACGCGCAGTAGGGAAGGAGAGTTTACTGCTCTTGGAGCGGTCGATGTGCACAAACAGCGCAATCTGGCTGTGGCTGCAGAAGCTTATATGCAGGAGCATTATCTTAAATGTTCTTACCGCTTCGACATTGTCACTGTTGTAGGTGAGCAAGAATCTTTTGAAGTGACCCATTACGTAGATGCTTATTCCGTGGATCTTACTCGACGAAAACGTTACATTCATAGATTTTATTAGATGATCAATATAGAACCTGTC
>CAUSYJ010000214.1:0-3141 GCA_963535845.1 uncultured Alloprevotella sp. | reverse complement strand
ATATCGTACGCCCATGGTTCAAGCAATCATTCTTAACCAGCCGATACTGGAGATTTGACAAAAACTGGAACAACGGAGAGTTTCTAAGCGATGGCAATATGCCACCCAAAGGCATTATGCCGGCTTTCCCTACTTCTATCATCTTCATCAGGAACCTTGTACTCCATTTCGGAAAAGGCTCCAGTGTAGATAACTACATGTCTGAATATGAAAGCCAGTCAGGATCTTACTCGGGCGGTGCATATTTCGGTATTTTCAATCTTGGAATAGGAGGAGCAAGCTTAGGAGCTGGCTATAGCCATAGTTCTACAAACAGCGAATCTCACTCTGATTCACATTACGAGTACGACAGCCAATCCATCAGAGTTCCTGGCATGCAGATTATTGGATATAACTGCCACCTCATGCCCAAGTGTCCAAATCCTAATCCCGACATCAAGGAAAACGAATGGGTATAATATCTATCACGCACCAATGGCGGCTGGCATTTCAGCCGCCATTGGTTCTACTTTAATATAATCGCCGTCACCTTTAAATATCAGCCCAATGGATGCACGAATAATGGCCGCCGTTTATGCCAAAATCAAAAACACCTACGAGAACGAGAAAGAAAGAAAATTTCTATGTTTCCCAACAGGATTCCAATTCCGCTTCTCCACAGCCGACCTCCCAGCTTTAACTAATATGAGACTGGAAGGGGAACAATTCGATACATCAATCAATACAATGTACGAGTTTTCCAGAATTGTGAACAGTCCTGTAAGAGGTATCACGAGTTCGGGAGTTGAGACCGATGAGTTGCTTTGGGACCTGTATAGCGAAATCCTATCTACAGCGGAAATAGCTGAAATATCAGAGAACACCTCTTCCTTCAATCGCTACAACGAGGCGGTAAACTTCCTATATACTATCAATGATGACTCTCGTGCAGCCAACGACACACTATTAACATACAATAAATACCGCGACCAATACTTCAAGCAGTGGGAAGAATACAACAATCTGAAACTTGCGCAAACAGAAATAGCAACTGAGCGAGGGGCTCTGCAAGCTGCAAGAGCTGTCAAAGCATCCAAGGAAAAACTCGATGACATCGAGCACGAATGGATTGTCGTAGGCAATAAAACGAAAGTAGAAGAGTGCCTCAACACCATTACTGAACTCTCAAAGGCCCACCCTACCATCTTGTGGAACGAAATGAAACAGGGTTTCGATGAACAAAGTGACTTCCTCACCTGCAATACGAAAGGAGTCTTTGCACCCTCCTATATCTTTCCATCAACATTCATGGATGAAAAGTGGGATACCATCACATTCGATGCCGACGACTTGGAAACCTATTTCGATAAGGCTCCCACAGCACTTAAACAACTGACATTAGGACGCCAACAAGAAAGTATTAAATCCATATCGCTCGAATACAGGTCTGTACGCGTGGAGCGCCCGTGGTTCAACGGAGCCGTATTCAAATCAGACTTGTGGCGTTTCCCCAACACTATGAAGAAAGAGCCGATAGCCTATTCGGACGAGCCCTCACTCGGTCGCTACCCTGCCTACATCACTGCCCTATTGCTTTATCGCAACCTGCAAATTGTCTACAAATCGGGAATGCAGGCTGTCGAGTCTTCCGAAGGCAAAGACACAGCGGCTGTATTGGCGTATATCTGTAAACGACTAACCGACTGTCCTTCTCCCAACCCCAATGCAAATTGGCACAACGGCTATGCCGATGGAAGACTACAACTATGCCAATCACACGGCGGAAAATTCATCGCACGCGCTCTCGGCAGACAAATAGGCAGCTGTTACCTACCTCTCGGGACAGAAGTAGAATGCGTGGCTGAACCTGACACGGCAAATGACTACGTTATTAATTGCTGGAAAAGAAACGACACTGACACCAGTTGCAACAATTATCACTACCGTCTCAAGATATCATCGCCCATGGAGGAAATCGAAGTAGTATGGAAAAAGGGTACCAAGATACCTTCCTCCTCGTATGAGCTGAGTCCCGACAAGAAAACACTGTTTAAATGGAAAGGCAGTGAAGCCTACATCGACATGGATACCATCAGCGAACTGCTGACCGTGACAACAATCTCAGCCGAAGCTTTCTGTGACAACAAGTGTCTCCAACATATCCGAATCGGACAAAACGTATCGGTTATCGAACGTGGTGCTTTTATGGACTGCGAGGCTCTTGATATGGTGGAGATACCCGAAACCGCAACTTCCATTGATCGCACAGCATTCGAAAAGCGCTCCACCATGACCGTTCCACACTTTACCGTTGATAGCGGTAATCCTGTATATGTAGCCAATGAGGGTAATCTCATAGAACGCAAACACACCTGCAATACTTTCGTATTGCGATGCATGCACTGCGGTTTTCCCATATTCTTTACCAAGCAGCCTAACATCACGGTATGTCCATACTGCCACAAACAGATGGATACAAGGAAGACGGAAGAGCAGACTGTCATCCAGCCAGACTTCCATGTACCCTTGAAAATCAGGGAAGCAGAGCTCAAGTCTATCCTCAAACGCCATTTCAAACACAAGTTCTTCGTCCTGAAAGACTATAAACAGATGGTACTTGACCGTGCCGATTTTTGCTCCATTTACATTCCGCAATGGTTTTTCAGCACTATCACCTCCTCCGAATATATAGGTCTGAAAGGCATAGAGCAACAACAGAAGCAACCATCAGCAGAATCACAAGAAAAAGCTGTTAAGGAAATCAAATACGAGGAATGTTCGGGCGCCCACGGAAAGATATTCAAAGACATCGTCATCCCAGCATCTAAGTTTAATATCAAGATTGACACCTATGTTACGAAGAAACCTTTCGGAGCCGAGTTATACTCCTCTTCCTCTCTGTTTGAACTGTATGAATGCAATCACGTAGAAGGAACAAAGACACTGAAAAACCAAATTGATACTGAAATAAAAGATGCCATAAAGAACGAAATAGGCGGAATAGAACCGAAAATAAAAACGCTAAAAACAGCATATACCAATGTCGACAGCTCTTTGGTGTTATATCCGATATGGAGTAGTCTGTTTACCTACAACAATAAAGATTATCGTATCGTAGTCGACGGATATACAGGAGCAGTGAGTATACAGAGTCCCAAGGAC
>CAUSYJ010000213.1:0-3227 GCA_963535845.1 uncultured Alloprevotella sp. | reverse complement strand
CAGCTGTTTTAAGGCGGAATAAAGGTGCTGGGAAATACAATAAGGCTATCGGCTGACATCCTTATTGCGTCAGTTGATAGCCTTATTGTGCCAGCTGGCATCCTTATGCGAGCAACGTTGGTGCTAAGGCTGTCGGCTTATGGTTTTGGAAAGTAAATGTTTGTTTGCAGCGTATTGAAAGTTAACTCAAAGAGGTGGGTTGGAGTTATTATATCATTCGGTATTTCTTCAGTTCTGTGACTGTCTGGAGCAATTCTTCATACCATTCCTCACCGAAGCGGCGAATGAGTGGTTCTTTCAAGAATTCGTAAACACGAAGTCCCAGTTCTCGACCTTTACGGCGGGCAGGTTCGCAAACGCTCCAACGGTGGTAGTTAAGCCCTATGGTGTTGGCGCCTAAATACTTTTCGCGAATGGGATAGAGATAGCAGGAAATGGGTTTGCTCCATTGAGTGCGCCCTTGGCGAAATGCGCGATCCGTCGTACAGAAACAACAGCCGTTTTCGTGGCAAGTGAAAACACAATCTTTGCCGTTGACGATGGAAGTGACCAAGTCGCCATCTTGATCAACATACGCCACGCCTTGTTTCTGAATCACTTCGCGCGCCTTATCCGTTAGTTCGTTTTCTACCTCTGGCAACACATTTTCCAGTTCGCCCACTTCCTCTTCTGTGAGCGGCGCACCAGAGTCGCCCTCTACGCAGCAGATACCTTTGCAAGCGTCGAGATCGCAACAGAAATATTCGGTGATAATATCGGGAGAAAGTACAACGTTTCCTACTTGGATGATGTGAAGCATTTTTACCAATTTATGGGGGTTATATTGTGCTGAATGAGATAGTCGTTGCAGAGCGAGAAATGATGGTTGCCGAAAAAGCCACGATACGCCGAGAGAGGCGAAGGATGGGCACTCGTCAGAACCAGATGGCGTTGGCGGTCGACAATCGCCCCTTTGTGTTGCGCATAACTGCCCCACAAAAGGAATACTAAGTTCTCGCGCTCATCAGAAAGCAGACGCACAACGGCATCTGTAAATGTTTCCCAACCTTGCCCTGCATGGCTGGCAGCTTGGTGGGCACGCACCGTTAGCGTGGAATTGAGGAGCAAAACGCCCTGTTCGGCCCAGCGGCGCAAGCTTCCCGTGGCGGGAGCAGGACGGTGCAGATCGCCTTCGATTTCCTTGAAGATATTTTGCAGCGAAGGCGGCCACTGCACACCATCAGCCACACTGAAACACAGCCCTTCAGCCTGTCCCTTTTCATGATAAGGGTCTTGACCGAGAATCACTACTTTCACCTTGTCGAAAGGGCAAAGATTGAAGGCGTTGAATATCTGATTACCAGGAGGGTAGCACGGCCCTGTGGCGTACTCTTTGCGAACAAACTGGGTGAGCTGACTAAAATAAGGCGCATCAAATTCGCTTTGGAGTTTTTCACTCCAAGAGGGGGCTATCTTTACTTGCATATTCTCTTTTATTGGCGAAGGTACGATTTTGTTTCTATATTTGCTGTAACAGCTGGTATGTTTTGTTTTGTTGGTTGAGAGGCCTTTTTGCTCACTTAAGGTGATAATCTATTGTCTTCTTTACGGAAAATACTACCTTTGCAGCTGCACTTTTGAAAGTCAATAGAAATTTCAAAAAAAATATATACAAAACATTTATGAAGAAGTTATTACTCTTATCGTTGGCTATGATGCTGACATTTTCTTCTCAAGCTATCCGCCCGCGCCACATGGCGTTTCCTTACGCGCAAAGTGATGGCACCAGCTTGATGGCTTACAAGCATGGTGATGGCTTTTATGCTTTCTCCACTTCTTTGGACGATTTGGTGCTTGTGCCCAATGCTTCTGGTGATCTCTGTTATGCTGTTCTCTTGGATGGCAAACTAGTGGCGTCTTCTATGATTGATCACGAAGAAGGAGCTCGCACGGAAGCCGAGAAGCAGTTTATCGCTGCTCACCCTCTCACTCTGGCTGAAGCTGCTGAGGCAACAACTCCCGTGAGGCATCATGAGAATGAACCACGCAGGATAATTGGTGTTTCTACCAGTGATGGTCTGGGCAAATTTGGGCAGAGCGGCACTGGCGGTGTGAATAGTATTGGTAAATACACCATTCCTGTTATCATGGCGCAGTATCCCGACTTGAAATTCCAGCCTACAACGACCATCGAGAAGATGACTCGCTACTTCAATGAAAAGGGATATAAGGAAGAAGCACAGTGTAAGGGCTCTGCTCGCGACTACTTCCTGAGTCAGAGCAACGGTATGTTCGACCCAACATTTGAGGTTGTAGCCATTGTGACAGTTCCCCAAAGCTATAAATTCTATGGGAGCAACTCCGCACGAGGTGGCGATCAGAACGTCCCTCAGTTTGTAGCAGATGCTGTGGCAGCTGCTAAAGCAGCAGGCGTTGACTTCTCTAAATATATGGTAAATGGGTCTGTACCCCTTGTGAGCGTTCTTTATGCAGGTCCAGGTGAGGCTACAGAAGGCGGTAATGGTGCCGACTATATTTGGCCGCAGGAGTTCGATATCAATAAGAACATGAGCGGTTTCCATTTCAATTCTTATTTCGTGGGTAATGAGCTTGACCACAATCGCACCTTGATGGGTATGGGTGTGTTCTGCCACGAGTTTGGTCATGCACTGGGTTTGCCCGACTTCTATGCAACCAATGGAAGCTATAGTCACGACGATGCTTTCGGTGCGTGGTCTATCATGGACGGTGGTGCTTTCGTTAATGGCGGACGTGCTCCTGAAGGCTACACGGCTTACGAACGTAGCGTTATGGGTTGGCTCAAAATCAAAGAACTGACCGATCCGCAGGATGTTACCCTTGACTCCTATGACACTGAGAACGGACAGCAGGCCGTGCTGATTCGCAATAGTAGCAAAGAATATTTCATCTTGGAGAACCGTCAGCCTGGAACGTGGTATCCTGCTAATCAGGGTAGCGGTTTGTTGCTAACGCGCATTGCTTATAATGCACAAGAGTGGAACTGGAATATTCCCAACAATGTGCAGACCAAAAAGCGCGCAATGGTGGTGACGGCTAACGGTGAGAAACTTTACTATAATGCTAATCAAGCTAACCTCTACGGAAATGGTGTGAACGAGATTAAGTCGTTCCCGCTTTTCGATGGTTCAAAACTGGGAACAAAACCTGTTACCAGTATTACGAAAGTGGGAAAACAGATCAAGTTTAGCTTTATGGCTGATTTGGAT
>CAUSYJ010000212.1:0-3244 GCA_963535845.1 uncultured Alloprevotella sp. | reverse complement strand
GTGAGTAGCATAGCACAAGAACATAAACACATCATGACAGTGGTGCAAAAAGACGGAAAGCAAGTAACATATTTAGTTGACAATGTAGAACGTGTGACTTTTAGCGAACGTATAAAACCGACACTTGATAACCAGTGGGCACTCGATGACAAGATAACAGGTATTACAAATGTGGTAATAAGTGAAACAACCGATAGTTGTATGGTAAGTCTCTATGGAGACTCTCAAACCAATGCTACTACTCCCGATATCGCTATAACACTTCCAGCAAGTCTTATGGGTAAAGACATAGACCTAACATCAGATGATGCTGAACATGTGACCATACGCAAAGAAGGAGTCAAAGTAAAACCAACAGGTATGTTATCTGTGAAGTTCGACAAGTTCGGCAAAAATATCATGGTAACATTAGAGAGTGAGCTTGATGGTGGCTTAGAGTTCCGTGCAGTCTACAAAGGAACATTTGGTCGTTCCTATGACAGTAGCTTAGCTATAAAGATTACACCTACTGAAGGTGAAATTACTACAAGTCATATAGCCAGCGCATTCCGCATACAACCGATATCAGTGGGCGATGCCACACATTTGGCATTCTCCGATGTAACTGCCAGCACACCCAAAGATGCACTACAAGGAAAATATGCCATTTGGATTAGCGTGGCAGCTTCAAAACTCAATAGCTCTGCCGTCAATATGGCAACTGATGCCGAAAGTTACACCTTCCGCCTTATAGACTATACTACAGGTACCGTCTACGACAAGGTAACAGAAGGAACAATTACCACTGCCGTTGATTTCGCAGGAAAGCAATATGTGCATGTCATGGCAACGCTTGACAATGGTATGCAAGTAGAGGCCGATTATCTGGGACAGTATACAAACGTGGACGACCTCGACCCAATGATTCCTACCCCTGTAATGCAGAATAGTTACCACTACTACAACTCAGATGGTGAAGAGACAAACTCTGCTATCATAGAGAAGGTTCTCTATAAAGATAAAACTTCATATATGACTCTCTATCTATATCCTAAGGGTAGTACATCAAAATATGATGATTCAAGGATAGAGCTGCAGTTCAGTATGGCCCTGCTCAACGCAGGCAAAATAGATCTGTCACAACTCAAAGATGGCGACATGTTCTCACTAAAATACACCGCAGGCGGTATTCAACTCACATCACCCGATGCAAAATATATGGGCTATAGTAATGTTCCCAACAATGGAACGCTTACCATTAGCCGTGATAATGAGGGCAAATACTCTGTATTTCTCGATGTAAAAAACCGCTACAACTGCAAGGCCAACAATATTGTAAATGGTGGCGACAACACGAGGCTTGTAGTCTCGTTTAACGGAGAGCTCACAGGCAAATATTAAACTTTTATTATACAGAAAATGACAGGCGGATGCACTAGTCGCGATGCAAAGTCATAACTTGGGCATCCGCTTACAATGAACGCAGGAACAAAGAAATGGGAAAAAACGTTCTTATTACAGCCTCCCTCTTTTTATTTGGAGTGCTGGCAAACGCGCAAAAAATATCGCCCTACACAAGTTTTTTACTCATGGGCAACAGCAACGCAGCACGTCTTGAACCACTCTCGCTGAACAATAATCGAGTCGAAGCTTTTATCTCAATTACTGATGCTTTAGCTCTTGACAGCATCACCTTTTTAGGCGGAGAAGTGCACAGTCAACTCTCAACTTCACTCATAACAGCTTCACTACCTGTAAGTAGAATTGAGAAAGTAGCCTCACTCAGTGGCGTAAGATATGTGCAGGCGGCCACCGAGGCACGCTTGCTCCTAGACGAGACTCGCAGAAAAAGTCGTATAGATGCATGCCAAACTGCCACAATTGGTACAGGAGACTACACAGGCAAAGGCGTGGTAATAGGTATAGTAGACAATGGCTTCGAATATGCCCACGTTGATTTCATGAATAGCGAAGGTTCTGACACTCGCATAAAGCGAATCTGGGATCAAAACTCTACAGCAGGAAACGCGCCTCAAGGCTACAACTACGGAACTGAATACACCTCTCTTGATGAAATGAAAGCGGCCAAGACTGATATGTACTCAGTTTTCCATGCCACGCATGTAGCTGGCATTGCTGCCGGTAGTGATATGACTACCAAATTCTATGGTGTTGCCCCCGAGGCTGATCTTGTATTTGTAAGTTTCAAACAGGGCAATACCAATATCGTAGATGGAATAAAGTATATATTTGACTACTCTAAGAGCGTAGGAAAGCCAGCCGTAGTAAACATCAGCCTCGGCTCTCACATGGGACCACACGATGGTACTTCAGCCACAGATCAAGCATTCGCACAACTCGTAGGACCTGGCCGCATCATAGTGGGAGCTTGCGGTAATGAAGGGCGTGAGAACTTGCACGCAAGCAAAAAATTTACCGAAGACGATACAACTATGAAAACTATGCTGGGTTACTCTACTTCTACGTCTATAACGAAATCGGCGTATGTTGACATCTGGGGTTCAAAAGGAGCAGATATCTCAGTAAAAGTGGCCGTGGTTGATGGCCTTCGCGGCAAGATATTAGCAGAATCGCCCGCAGTTTCTGCATCAGGAACCAAGGATGTAAAATTCGTTTTTCCTGATGGATGCGACGTAGTGGGTACTGTGCAACTCACTGCGACTGTCAATCCCGATAACAATCGCACCGAAGTACTGCTGATGAGCCGTGCTACACAAATTTCTGAAAACCGCAAGATTGCTATTATTGTCAATGGCGCACCTGGTGATGAGGTGCATATGTGGAACAATGCTACTGGTGGCATATTCGCTTCACCCAATAAGCGTAGCTGGACTAATGGAGACAATAGTTACACCGTAGGGGAATTAGGGGGTACAAGCAATAATGTTATATCGGTAGGATCTTACAATTCTAAGACGTCCTATACTGCACTTGATGGCGCCGTCTACGACATTAACACGAATCTCGTGGGTAAGAAGGACGATATATCGGCCTTCTCTAGCGTAGGTCCAACGGTAGATGGTCGTACAAAGCCAGACATTACAGCTCCTGGCGCAGCTGTAATCTCGGCAACTTCACGTTATTACGCTCAGCTCAATACATCAACAGCTGTTGCAAAAAGCGGTAACGACTACTACGACGTGAATATAGGAACATCAATGGCTTCGCCTGCTGTAGCGGGGACTGTAGCCTTGTGGCTACAAGCTAATCCACAGTTAACACCGACCCAGATTCGCGATATCAT
>CAUSYJ010000211.1:0-3244 GCA_963535845.1 uncultured Alloprevotella sp. | reverse complement strand
GTATTGAAATGGAGCACGGTAATTATCAACGAATAGCGAGCGAGCAGGCAGGAGAGAGTATGAGAACGTACATTGCAGAAGTAGCGCACCAGTACTATATGGATTCAGATTTTAAACGACCTACGGCAGAGAGCGTCTCATTTTTATACAGCGAGCTGGATAAAGAAAGTTTTGTGGCTGTGTACGAATCACACTTTTGCTTTAGAAGCCCACTATCGTTTTGCGTCATCGTATATAGCAAGCCATTTGTTGATAATACGGAGTTCGTGAAGGATCAAGTTGTAAGAGCATGCGAAATTTGGAATTTCGGTTTCGATAAGGATTTGCGAAAAAACCTTTCGGTTAAGGAAAGCAATGCCATGCAAGTTTTGGGTGAGGCCACCACGCAGGGATTGAATTCCCTGCGCTCCATGTTGAGCGTTGTGGGTGCAAATGAGTTCTATGACGTATTTAAATTGTCTAATGATTTTGCTACGGAATCATTTATTGATACAGTGCATGGCAAAGACACATTATTGAAGGAGGCCTTGCAATCACAATTTGGTAAGAACCTCGCAAAAGAAGTGCAACGCATTTATGAGAGTGCTGATGCAGTTGCTGCAGATAGTGAAAGGTACAATCATTTCCCCGTGCATTATATTTTGGAAGGCGCAGGTTCTCCCGTTGGTATGCAGGGTTTTAACGTATTAGCCAGTGCGCTGCAAGATGCCGGTCGTGTTCCCTCAACACACGTGTACAAGCTTAATTTTGATTGCCCTCAATGGGACAGCGCATACAAGAGCGAGGTTATAGAGTGTCTTAACGATAACCTCGTAAGCTGCTTTAAAGACAATTTGTTACTTATTCAATATTCCGAGTCTCAAAATGATAGGGACCTTGACCTCCGTAAGTATCAAGCACTTACAAAGCTTATGGGGCTTCTTAACAATCATCTCGATCGTGTGCAAGTAGTGCTTATGGTTGCAGCAGGTAATGAGGCGAATATGCGGCGCTTAGCGGATAAGCTACAGGCTCCTGTGGTGACTATAGAATACGAGAAAGGTTTGGCTGTTTGGAATCAGACGGATGCATATGACAAGCTTGTACAAGTGGCAAAACGTCGTGGGGTAGAGCCGTCTGCATCAATGGAGTCATTACTTGCAAAATATCAATTTAACCGCAGCGATCGCACGGTAACGCAAATATTTGATGACTGGCAGACGCTGTCGCAGACACAACAAGTCTATCCCTTGTATCGAGATGCGTATCATACGTACCTGAAGTCTCCGATAAAACAGGCAGATCCTATGCAGCGTTTGCAGGAGCTGATTGGCCTATCAGCACAAAAGCAGCTGATTCAAGATATTGTTTTGCGTATTAGAATGAATCGCACGCTTGTAAGGCTGGGACAGCCCACAAGAAACTTCTCGATGCATATGGTGTTTTCCGGCAACCCTGGTACTGGAAAAACTGAGGTAGCAAAACTGTATGGAGAAATCCTTCACCGTGAAGGTGTTTTGCGAGAAGGCCGTTTGGTTGTTATTTCTGGTTCAGAGCTGAGCCCTGGTAATGTTCCTAAGATATTTGAGGCGGCACGTGGCTCGGTGCTGTTTGTCGATGAAGCTTATACGTTAATTGGCTATTCTGAGACAGTGGCGGCGTTGATAGCTGGTATGGAAAACAACCGCGAGGAAACGGTAGTTATTCTAGCTGGATATTCTCGTCATATGGAACAACTGTTAGATACAAATCCCGGTTTTAGGTCGCGTATTGGCTTCACTATGAAGTTTGACGACTATACGACGGAAGAACTGGAACAGATCTTTGAGTTGATGGCAAAGCATGTGCAGGTAGCTTTGACAGATGAGGCGCGTACTTGTGTACGAGATAAGCTTTCTGGTGCTGGTCGCCGAGGAGATCAGGGTAATGCACGATTTGTGCGCAAGCTGTTTGAAGATTCGCTTGGTGCTCAGCAGCTGAGATTGGCTCATTTATATGCAGATGCGAGAGATTCCCTGCAGCTTAAGCATGAGCTTGGAATGTTACAAGGGTGCGATATTGTGTCTTTGGCAGACAGTGATGCCATTGCTCAGTTTGGGGAAGCTTTTGCAGGACAGACACCAAAGCGTGATACACGTAGTCAGTCTGCACGAGAGCAGCTTGCGGATTTAATTGGATTGGATGAAGTAAAGAAGATTATATTGGATCGCCTTACATATGCAAAAGTGCAAAAGTATAGGCGCGACAATGGTTTTGAGTCTGATTATTTACCGATGCACATGGCATTTCTCGGCAATCCCGGTACTGGAAAAACCGAGGTAGCACGTCTGATAGGAAAGATCCTGAAGGATGAGGGTATCTTATCGGTGGGTGATTTCTACGAGTGCGGTCGTGCCGATTTGGTGGGCACGGTTGTGGGATCTACGGCACCTAAAGTGCAGGCGTTATTTGAGAAAGCTCGAGGCTCAGTAATTTTTATCGACGAAGCCTATTCGCTTATTGATGACAGGTCGCATAGTTATGGTGATGAGGCGATCAATACTATCGTTCAATGTATGGAGAATATGCGCAATGATGTGGTGGTAATTTTTGCTGGTTATGAGCAAGAAATACTTGATTTCATGAGCTGCAATCCAGGGCTCGCATCTCGAATAAAGACGCAGATTCGGTTTCCTGACTATTCGATTGATGAACTGGGTCAAATTCTGAACCTTATGGCTTGTGATCTTGGATTTACTTTAGCGGATGATGTATTGCCCCGTTTTGAGAAACAGATTGCCGCAGCGGCGCAGTTGCCAAACTTTGGTAATGCTCGTGTAGTTCGTACGATGCTTGAGGACGCCATGGTGGCACAGGCTGTACGTGTAAATGCTGTCTTGGCTGGGGCTGCCGTTCAGGACGTCGGATCTGCAGAAGCTGCTGAGACAGCAGAGAAAATTGACTCTACCAAGAAGGCTATTGACGATAAGCAGCTTATGGAGCTGCGTGGATGTGACTTTAAAATCAATGCGTCTTTAGCGCCAAAACTATCCATGGGTTTTGCGTAGGGTTGAGGAGGATATGTAGTTGGTAATTGTTTCAACGAGAGCGACCTGATTATGCCAATTTTTGTATCTATTTCTCGTGCTTTTGAGCAGGCGTCGTAATGGCGCCTGCTTTTTCAGGACTTTAGCCTGTTGAGTGAGATTAACGTGCAACACATAAAGCCGACCGCTATTGAACTGCCTCCCATTTCTTATGTCCAAGAAATGGGAGGCAGTTCATA
>CAUSYJ010000210.1:0-3260 GCA_963535845.1 uncultured Alloprevotella sp. | reverse complement strand
GGATAATTTGCGAAATCATAAAAATTATAATTCAAAATCAAAGATTTTTAGACAGAAAATATTATGGCAAAAGAAATAAAATATAATGTTGAAGCACGCGAACTCTTGAAAAGAGGCGTTGATCAATTGGCAGATGCAGTGAAGGTTACATTGGGTCCTAAAGGTCGTAACGTTGTTATTGAGAAGAAATTTGGTGCTCCTCAAATCACAAAAGATGGTGTAACCGTTGCTAAAGAGGTTGAACTTGAGGATCGTTTCGAGAATACTGGTGCACAACTTGTTAAGAGTGTTGCCAGCAAGACAGGCGATGATGCTGGTGATGGAACAACAACTGCAACAATTTTAACCCAGTCTATTGCTACAGAAGGATTGAAAAATGTAACTGCTGGCGCTAATCCTATGGATTTGAAACGCGGTATTGATAAGGCAGTAAAGGCTGTTGTAGACTATATTAAGGAGCATGCTGAACTCGTAGGTGACAACTATGACAAGATAGAACAAGTTGCTACGGTTTCTGCAAACAATGATCCTGAGATTGGAAAGCTGCTTGCTGATGCAATGCGTAAAGTCTCAAAGGATGGTGTTATCACTATCGAGGAGAGCAAAACTCGTGAGACCAGCATCGGTGTTGTAGAAGGAATGCAATTCGATCGCGGTTATTTGAGTGGCTATTTCGTAACAGATGCCGATAAGATGGAATGTGTAATGGATAACCCATATATCCTTATTTACGACAAGAAGATTAGCAATTTGAAAGACTTTTTGCCTATACTTCAGCCCGCAGCAGAGTCTGGTCGTCCATTAATGGTTATTGCAGAGGATGTAGATTCTGAGGCACTTACCACTTTGGTTGTAAACCGTTTGCGTGGTGGTTTGAAGATATGTGCAGTCAAAGCTCCAGGATTTGGCGACCGACGTAAAGCCATGTTGGAAGACATTGCCGTATTAACAGGTGGTGTAGTTATTAGTGAAGAGAAGGGCTTGAAGCTTGAACAAGCAACACTTGAGATGTGTGGTTCTGCAAAGAAAGTCACTGTTTCAAAAGATAATACGACTATCGTTGATGGCGGAGGTACAAAAGAAAACATCGCAGAACGTGTGGCTCAAATTAAAAATGAGATTGCAAACACAAAGAGTTCTTACGACAAAGAGAAACTCCAAGAGCGTCTTGCGAAGTTGGCAGGTGGCGTAGCTGTGCTCTATGTTGGTGCTAACTCAGAGGTTGAAATGAAAGAGAAAAAAGATCGTGTTGACGATGCTTTATGTGCTACTCGCGCTGCAATGGAAGAAGGAGTTGTTGCTGGTGGTGGTACAACTTATATCCGAGCACTCGAAGCTTTGAAGGGTCTTAAAGGCGATAATGCCGATGAACAAACAGGTATTAAGATTGTAGAGCGTGCTATCGAAGAACCACTTCGTCAGATTGTTGCTAATGCCGGAGGTGAAGGTTCGGTTGTAGTGAACAAAGTTGCTGAAGGAAAAGGCGACTTCGGATATAATGCACGGACTGATGAATTCGAAGATTTGAGAAAGGCAGGTATCATTGATCCTGCTAAGGTTGCACGTGTTGCACTTGAAAATGCAGCTTCTATTGCAGGATTGTTCCTAACAACAGAATGCTTGATAACAGACAAACCTGAACCTCAAGCACCTGCAATGCCTATGGCACAACCAGGTATGGGGGGTATGATGTAATTCATTTGAATCCTTAAAGTGTATTTCGCTTCATCATTGTAGAAGCTGAAAGTACACAAAAAATATAACCGGTTCATTCGTAAAGCGAGTGAACCGGTTTTTTGTTTTCTATGGTTTTACCATATAATTACACCCTCTTTATAAAACGTTTTCAGGCATATTGAACGGTAATTTCTATCAAATGAGATTCTAATGATTTGGCGTTCGTAGGTTAATAAAAATAAAAAAAGACTATTTTCTCTTTGAGTCTATTCGGATTTTTCCTATCTTTGTCGTAAACAGAAATATAAAATCATCGGACAATGTGCCGAAAATGATATTTTTTGATTTGTTTTAGTAGATTAGTTTTTAAGTAGTTTGTTTTGGAAATCGGTTGTCGGGAGACATCCGATTTTTTTATTGCATATTTTTCGGGCTTTTGGCCATTACACCATAACTTTTTGTTACCTTTGTGTTCATGAAAATAAGAATAAACTGGAAACGCATCCTCTGCTGGCATATTTTTGCTGCTCTTTGCAGCCGATAGCTTGTTGGCTAGATACGACGAAGACAGGAGAAGACGCAAACAAAGGGAAGAACACGAATAAGAAGATTAAGCAAACGAAGGCGCACAAAATGGAAAAACTAGCTGAACTATATAAGCGATGGAAAGGTACGGCTCCAGCCATGATGGCTCAATTGCCCGAAGCGGGGAGCAACCGAAAGTATTACCGACTAACTGGTGAAGACGGAGAAAGTGTTATTGGCGTGGTGGGAAACAGCAGAGACGAAAACCACACCTTTATCTACCTTACCCACCCTCATACGAAAAGGCGTTTGCCAGTGCCTCGCATTCTAGCCGTAGACGAAGACGAATTGCGTTACCTGCAAACCGACTTGGGTAGCACTTCTCTATTTGACGTTTTGCGCGGCGGACGCGAATCGGGAGGGAGGTACAACATGCACGAGAAACAATTGCTGACTGCCGTTATACGCGAACTACCCAACATACAGATAAGAGGTGCGCGCGGATTGGATTGGCAAGTGTGTTATCCACAGCCGGAGTTTGATGTCGATAGTGTGCTTTTCGACCTCAACTACTTTAAATACTGCTTTCTCAAAGCCACAGAACTTGAATTTCATGAGCTAAAATTGGAGGCAAACTTCCGTCTTTTTGCTAAGGATTTGACGTCGGAAAAGAGCGAGAGCTTTCTTTATCGCGACTTCCAAGCGCGCAATGTGATGCTCGACAGCAACGGAAAGCCCTATTTCATCGACTACCAAGGTGGCCGAAAGGGTCCGTTTTACTACGATTTGGCCTCGTTTCTATGGCAGGCGGCAGCCAAATATCCGTTTAAACTGCGCCGCGAACTGGTTTACGAATACTACAACTCGCTGAAAAACTACACCGAGGTGCCATCGGTAAGGCATTTCGTTGAACGTCTCAGCCTTTTCGTCCTGTTCAGAACATTACAAGTATTGGGTGCTTATGGGTTCAGGGGCTACTTCGAACACAAAAAACATTTCATCAATAGCATTCCGCCAGCCATTGATAACTTGCGCGAATTGCTTAAATTAAAGAAGTT
>CAUSYJ010000209.1:0-3272 GCA_963535845.1 uncultured Alloprevotella sp. | reverse complement strand
TGTTATCAAGCGTAAGATAGAGTTTCGCGATGATAAAACAGGTTCTAGCATCATCATTCTGCCCGATGAGCAATTCTCTCTGACAGCTATGATTTCTTTCGACTCAGAGTTTATTGGCAGCCAGTTTGCCACGCTCGATAATATGGAAGACTTCGGAAAGGAGATAGCTCCTGCTCGCACCTTTGTTTTCGTTCGAGAAATAGAGCCGCTGCTCAAGATGGGACTTATCAAAGGGGGAGATTTGGACAACGCCGTTGTTATCTATGAAACACCTATGGAACAAGGTGCGCTCGACCTCTTGGCCGACAATCTCCATGTGGATCATCGTGACGCAACGAAGTTAGGTTATATACAGCGCCGACCACTTGAATGGCGCAATGAACCCGCTCGCCATAAATTGTTGGACATCATTGGTGACATGGCACTGATCGGTCGCCCGCTGAAAGGTAGGATTATTGCTACCAAACCCGGCCATACGATCAACAATAAGTTTGCACGACAGATGCGTCGAGAAATTCGCAAGCACGAAGTACAAGCTCCGAAGTACGACCCAAATCAAACACCATTGATGGATATCAATCGTGTTCGTGCTTTGCTACCACATCGCTATCCGATGCAGTTGGTAGACAAAGTCATTGAAATGGGTTCCGACTATATTGTGGCTGTTAAGAATGTTACAAGTAATGAGCCTTTCTTCCAAGGTCATTTCCACCAAGAGCCTGTTATGCCTGGTGTTTTGCAAATCGAAGCCTTGGCTCAAGCAGGCGGTTTGCTCACGCTGAACACAATGAAAGATCCAGAGAAATGTAGTACTTATTTCTTGAAGATAGATGGCGTAAAATTCCGTCAAAAGGTTGTACCCGGTGATACGCTGCTTTTCAAAGTGCGTATGACAGCTCCTATTCGTCATGGTATTGCATCAATGCATGGCTTTGTATTTGTGGGCGAAACAGCTGTTATGGAAGCATCGTTTACGGCTCAACTTGTTGAAAATAAATAATCATTGAATAGCTATGGCAAATAAGATAAGTCCTTTGGCTTACGTCGATCCCGAGGCTAAAATTGGAGAGAATTGCGAAATAGGTCCTTTCTGCTTTATTGATAAGAATGTCGTTATTGGCGATAATAATCGTTTGATGAATAGCGTTACATTGCTCTATGGCACACGGATGGGAAGTGGAAACGTAGTCTTTCCTGGTGCAGTACTCGGTGCTGTTCCCCAAGACTTAAAGTTTCGCGGAGAAGAAACTACTGCTGAAATTGGTGACAATAATACAATTCGTGAAAATGTTACCATCAATCGCGGAACAGCTGCGAAGGGCAAGACAGTGGTAGGCAGTAATAATCTGCTGATGGAGGGAATGCACGTGGCTCATGATGTCTTTGTAGGCAGCGGTTGTATTATCGGAAACTCTACAAAACTTGCAGGTGAGGTTATCATTGATGACTTTGCCATTTTGTCTGCAAATGTTCTTGTACATCAGTTCTGCCGTATTGGTAGTTATGTGATGGTGGGTGGCGGTTCTCGTACGAGTCAGGACATACCTCCATTCACTATGGCCGCTCGAGAACCTATAAAGTATTGCGGTCTGAATCTTGTGGGACTTCGTCGCAGAGGATTTTCTTCAGAAGTTATCGAAAAGGTGCATAAGGCTTATAAGATTATTTACGATAGTGACAAGTTAATGAAAGAACGCCTTGAAGAAGTGCGTGAAACTCTCGGTGGTTGCAAAGAAATAGATTATATTGTGGATTTTTGCAGCAGTTCACAGCGGGGTATTATTGCTGACTAAAAACTGTTCTTTCAATAGTGCTAATAAGGTATGATTTTAAAAATAAAATTTATCTCAGACGAGGTTGAAGGTTTCTTGCGTGAGTTTGAAATTGACAGCGATGCAACGTTCCTCGATTTGAATAAAGCGATACTTGCTTCCTGTAATTATCCAGACGATCGAATGACATCCTTCTATCTGTGTGATGAAGAATGGGAACGCGGTCAGCAAGTGACGCGTGAGGACATGGGCGCATCTAGTGCTGATGAGGATGTTTATGTCATGGAGAATACGCGCCTTAGTGAGTTCTTGGAAGAAGAAGGACAACGACTCGTGTTCGTGTTCGATCCCTTTTCAGACCGAATGCTCTATGCTACGGTTTGCGAAGAGATTCCAGGAAAGAATTTGAGTGCGCCCAAAGTTGTACGTTCTAAAGGAACTGCTCCGCAGCAAATAGCAGAGCTAGACTTCTCTATGCCAGCTTCCAAAACCGCTACTGCTGGAGCAGGAGAGGTAGAAGATGATGTACTCTTTGGTGCAGAAGGTCCACAATTCAATGATGATGAACTCGATTTGGAGAGATTCGAAATAAGCGACGGACAGCCCTATTGAAAACTCTCTTAGTCATTTTGGGACCTACGGGCGTAGGAAAGACCGAATTGTCTTTGCAAATTGCAGAGCAGTTCGGTTCCTGCATTATTAGTGCCGATAGTCGCCAGTTTTATCGCGATATCCCCATAGGTACAGCTGCTCCCACTCCTGACCAGCTAGCTCGTGTGAAACACTATTTTGTTGGTACACTTGGTTTGGAGGATTACTATAGTGCTGCACAATACGAGACCGATACACTTCAATTGCTTGCTCAGCTTTTTGAACAGCAGGAGGTTGTCGTGATGAGCGGTGGCTCAATGATGTATATAGACGCCGTTTGCAATGGCATTGATGACATTCCAACAGTGACGGATGAAACACGTCAACTGATGCGTTCTCGTTACGAAGCGGAGGGCTTGGAATCCTTGGTTTCCGAGTTGCGCTTGCTTGATCCTGCTTATTACGACCGCGTGGATCGGAAAAATACTGCACGTGTGTTGCACGCCCTAGAGATTTGTTACCAAACGGGGCATACTTTCACTTCATTTCGAACGGGTAAAAAGAAGCTGCGTCCCTTCAATATTATAAAGGTTGGGCTGAATCGCCCACGTCCAGAATTGTTTGATAGAATAAATCACCGCGTCTCTGCAATGATGGACGAGGGACTTTTGGGTGAAGTACAGCGTGTACTACCCTTTCGCAATTGTAACTCATTGAATACAGTGGGATATAAGGAACTGTTCAATTATTTGGATGGGGAATGGGAACTGAATTTTGCTCTCAACCGAATGCGTAAGAATACACGCGTTTATGCCAAAAAGCAGCTCACATGGTTCAAGCGTGATGAAAGTGTTTGTTGGTTCCATCCAGAAGAACACTCGATTTGTGATCGAGTACATGATATAGTGG
>CAUSYJ010000208.1:0-3288 GCA_963535845.1 uncultured Alloprevotella sp. | reverse complement strand
AAAGAACGTTATGCAGCTGTGGGTGTGGATACCGACAAAGCTGTCGAACTACTGAAGAAAACTCCGATTTCCCTACATTGCTGGCAGGCCGACGACGTGGTCGGCTTCGAGCGCAACGAAGCGCTCTCCGGAGGAATTCAGACAACGGGGAACTATCCGGGGCGTGCCCGAAACATAGAGGAAGTACGCCGGGACATCCTTTTCGTAAAGAGTCTGTTGGGAGGGAAGCACCGGTTGAATCTTCATGAAATATATGGTGATTTCGGCGGAAAGTTCGTAGACCGCAATCAAGTGGAAGTCGACCAATTCCAAAGTTGGATAGACTGGGCAAGAGAGAACGACATGAAACTCGACTTCAACTCTACCAGCTTCTCACATCCGAAGAGCGGCAGCCTGTCATTGGCTAATCCCGACAAGGGTATCCGCGAATTCTGGATCGAGCATACCAAGCGTTGCCGTAGGATTGCCGATGCTATGGGCAGGGCACAGGGCGACCCTTGCATCATGAACATCTGGGTGCACGACGGTTGCAAGGACCTGACCGTCGAGCGTATGCGCTATCGCCGGCTCATGGCAGAGAGCTTGGACGAGATATTGGCCGAGAAGCTCGACGGCGTGAAGAACTGCCTGGAGGCAAAACTCTTTGGCATCGGGCTGGAAAGCTACACCGTCGGTTCGCACGACTTCGTGGCCGGCTACTGCGCTACGCGTAATCTGATGTACACCCTCGACACTGGACATTACGAACAGACCGAGAACGTCAGCGACATGGTAGCGTCACTCCTGCTCTTCGTGCCCGAGTTGATGCTCCATGTGAGCCGCCCCGTGCGCTGGGATTCCGATCACGTTACAATCATGAACGACCAGACGCTTGACCTTTTCAAGGAACTTGTGCGGGCCGACGCGCTTGACCGTGCGCACATCGGGCTGGACTACTTCGATGCCTCCATCAACCGCATCGGTGCATATATCGTCGGGACGCGCGCCACGCAGAAATGTCTGTTGCAGGCTTTCTTGGAACCCATCGACCGACTCCGTGCCTACGAGGATACCGACAAGGGGTTCGAGCGCCTGGCTCTGTTGGAAGAAGCTAAGAGTCTGCCGTTCGGCGCCATCTATGACTATTTCAACCTGACAAGCGGCGTACCTGTCGGCGAGGATTTCATTCCCGTAGTCGAGCAATATGAAAAGGATGTACTGTCTAAACGCGGATAAAAAATGAATATCATCATCGGACTTCTCATCATCGCCATCGGCGCTTTCTGTCAATCGAGTTGCTACGTCCCTATTAACCGCATCAAAGTGTGGAGCTGGGAGAGCTACTGGCTCGTGCAGGGCGTGTTCGCATGGCTGTTGCTCCCGCTGCTTGGCGCATTGCTTGCTGTGCCTTCGGGACACTCGCTGACGGATCTCTTTACCGCCGATCACATGTTCGACATCAACATGACCATTCTTTTCGGTATTCTTTGGGGCGTGGGAGGGCTAACCTTCGGACTTTCCATGCGTTATCTCGGAGTTGCGCTCGGACAGAGCATCTCTTTGGGTACTTGCGCGGGATTGGGAACGGTACTCGGTCCTATTATGCTGAACGTCATCTATCCCGAGGGGCACCACTTGGAAAAACTGACGGTCTCGGTGCTCATTGGAGTAGGAGTGACGCTCGTGGGCATTGCCGTCATCGGCGTTGCGGGCTCGATGAAGGCGGCTCAGCTTAGTGACGAAGCGAAGCGCGCAGCCGTCAAGGAATTCAATTTCCCGAAAGGAATCGCCATCGCACTCTTGGCTGGCTGCATGAGCGCGTGCTTCAATGTGGGGCTGGAGTTTGGGAGCGGCTTGCATTTTGCCGCGACGTCCGGCCTGTTCAAGACGCTGCCCGCCACCTTGCTCGTTACGGTCGGCGGCTTCGCTACTAACGCCGTCTACTGTCTCTGGCAGAACCAAAAGAACCACACTTGGAGTGATTACGGCAAGCGAAGCGTGTGGGCTAACAACATTCTCTTCTGCCTTTTGGCGGGAGCGTTGTGGTACAGCCAGTTCTTTGGATTGGCTCTGGGCAAAGGCTTCCTTACCGACTCGCCCGTGCTGATTACGTTCTCGTTCTGCATACTAATGGCGCTCGACGTCGTTTTCTCCAACGTTTGGGGCATACTACTGAAAGAGTGGAAAGGCTGTGGGCGACGAACAATAGCCGTGCTCGTCGTGGGCATCGTGATTCTGGTTGTTTCTTCGTTCCTGCCTCAATTGTTATGATCGTACTGAATTAAAACAAGCAAATGATTATGAAAAGTATTTTAGACGGCCGTCCCCGATTGGAAAACGAGGTTGGCAAGATTGCGGAAGTGGCCGGATATCTCTGGCAGAAAGGGTGGGCCGAGCGCAACGGCGGGAACATCACCGTCAACATCACGGCGTTCATCGACGACGAAATCAAGGCGCTCCCAGCTATCAGCGACAT
This sequence comes from uncultured Alloprevotella sp., assembly GCA_963535845.1. GTDB lineage: Bacteria > Bacteroidota > Bacteroidia > Bacteroidales > Bacteroidaceae > Alloprevotella. The sequence goes on along the minus strand of CAUSYJ010000208.1, from coordinate 833 downwards.
AAAAGAGATAGGAGCGACGCTGCCAGCCTTGAAGGGCCAATATTTCTTCTGCAAGGGAACGGGACGACGCATGCGCGACCTTGCTCGCTGGCCGATGGAGAACGGAAGCGTCATTCGTGTGCTCGACGACTGCAGTAGTTATGTCATCATCGCCGACAATCCCGTGCTTCCAACTTCTGAATTGCCGAGCCACCTGATGGTTCATGCTCGACAACTCGAGCGAAAGACGGAAATTAAGGCTACGCTGCACACACACCCAATCGAACTTGTGGCCATGAGCCATGGCAAGAGATTTTTGGAGAAAGATGTGCTCACACGCTTGTTGTGGAGCATGATTCCCGAGACGAAAGCCTTCTGTCCGCTGGGGCTGGGCGTCGTTCCTTACGCTATTCCGGGCTCGAACGCCTTGGCCGAAGGAACGCTGAAAGAACTTGAGGATTACGACGTGGTGCTATGGGAAAAGCACGGTGTCTTTGCCAAAAGCACGGATATCATGGATGCGTTCGACCAAATTGATGTGCTGTCGAAGAGTGCCGCCATTTATTTGGACTGTAAAGCCATGGGCTTCGAACCAGATGGAATGAGCGACGCGCAGATGAAGGAACTCTCGCAGGTTTTCCATTTGCCGAAGTAAGCGATTATCACCTAACGAATGGGAGCCTCCCCCAACCCCTCCAAAGGAGGGGAGAACGAGCTTGCGGGCTAATCTGCTCCGGTTTTTTCTCACCTGCTTTTGATGGGCAGCGGGAGGCTCCAGATTTTTTGCTTCCAATAGTAATTTCTGCTCAGAAACTGCAGTTTTTCATGGGACACAGCCAATTTATGATGAAAAA
>CAUSYJ010000207.1:0-3320 GCA_963535845.1 uncultured Alloprevotella sp. | reverse complement strand
AAGTAGGGACAGACGCCCTCGTCTGGAAACCCCTCCCAGCCTCCCCTAAGGGGAGGAGTACCTAATGATAGTTGGTTAGGATAGATATTTCCAATCAGAGATAATTGCTCGAAGTAGGGACAGACGCCCTCGTCTGTCCGAAACATCCTTCTTTCATAGCGGACAGACGAGGGCGTCTGTCCCTACTTTTTACCACTGTTTTCAATGGAGGTAGGCAATAGATAAAAACAAAGAGAGCCTTTCCTTCATGTGAAGAAAGGCTCTCTTCATATCAAGGAAACGCCCTCGTCAAATGGAAGAGGGCGTTTCCTTCTATACACTCCATGTATTCCTGCTAACAAGGCACTGCCTCATCACCCCCAATACTCGCACCTAACATGGCACACAACCTCGTTCCGTTAGGCACATCCCCCTCCCTTGAAAGGGCTTAGGAATACATTACCTTATATTATCTTAACCACTGCTCTGGATTCAACTTAGCCGTCTCTTTACGCAATTGGAATTGGAGGATACCACTTGAGCCAACGGTTCCGATCGTCTGACCAGTACCGACTTTCTGTCCTCGACTAACGCTGACGGAACCTAAATTGGCATATACCGAAATGTAAATACCATGTCTGATCATCACAACACTCATTCCTCCTGCCATGAAGACACCGCTCACCTCGCCCATAAAGACACTGCGGACGGCACTTCCGGGAGCACCTTTAATGTTGATACCATCGTTATGCAGGCGCACATTCGACATCCCCGCTACATTGTATTGACCGAAGTGACTAACAATGTGACCCGATAGCGGCATTGGCAAACGACCGCGGTTATTGGCGAAGTTACCGGTCATTGCACGGTCGGCAGAGCTTAACATCTCATTGTTATTATTAGCTGACGCCCTTGCTGCAGCAGCCTCTCTCTCTGCTCGCTCATGGTCGGCTGCAGCCTTACGTTCGGCAGCTGCACGGTTTGATTCAGCCTCGCGGGCAGCCTGATCAGCACGTGCTTTATCGGCTGCAGCCTTTGCCTCTGCCTTTGCCTGTGCTTCACGAGCGGCAGCCTCACGCTCTTCAATCTTGCGCAAAGCCCGCTCACGAGCAGCAGCCCGCTCCTTTTGCAAGGCTTCCTGACGAGCCTTTTCGGCAGCAGCCCGCACTGCTGCGGCCTTTGCTGCAGCCTCTTGACGTGCTTTCTCAGCCGCTTCTGCAGCAGCCTTAGCCGCTGCCTTCGCTGCAGCTTCACGTGCCTTGGCTTCCGCAATACGCTTTGCATTCTCACGCGCAGCCGCTTCTGCCGCCGCTTTTCTGCGTGCTATCTCCTCCGCCCGCTTCTTAGCTTCAGCTGCACGAGCGGCTGCTTGCGCCTTAGCCTCTGCTATGGCACGAGCCCGAGCCTTCTGTATTTCTATCTGAATAAGGCGGTCTATCTGTGCATTCAACGCCTGCTGCTGTTGGCGGCGTTGTGCTATCACACCTTCAAGAACCTTTTGGTCTTGTTGAAGAGAGGCTACAACCGTCTGCTGTTCAACACGCTTCTGCTCCATTTGAGCATGTATCTTCTTATCCTTATAGAGTAAGGTCGACTTGTCAACACGTACCTCCTTTAATTGAGTATGCTTCTGATCGATTTGCTGTTGTTTAGCTTTTATCAACTCACCTTGCGCCCTCTGATAAGCTGCATACTCCCGAACGAAACGCAAACGACGATACATTTGCGTCAAACTATTGGCAGAGAAGATGAACATAAGCTTATCTTGAATGCTACGATGGCGTGCCATGTAACGCATGGAACGGATGAAACGAGTGCGACGCTCGCCTAATTGTGCCTCTAAAGACGCCAACTGACCTTTCAATATACCGATGTTACTGTCCAAGCCTTTGATATCTGTGGCGATAGTATCAATCGTTCTTTGATGCTGACCAATCTCTGTATCAAGGCGAACGATCTTCTCCAATCGTGTATCAACATCCTTTTGCTTGACCTTCATCTCCTCTTCATGCTCCTTAATCTCCTTTTGCAACTTCTGATTCTGCTGTTGCAAACCTTTGATCTCTTCGGTGGTTACATATCCAGGAGACTTCGCTTTGTGCTTTACGTTACGCCCGTTACGAGGATTCACCTTGCCATGTAAAGGTTGTTTCGCAGGTACTTGAGTAGCCTGTTGCCCCTTTGCTGGAGTTGGTTGATGCCCTTTTACAGGCATAGAACGTTGTCCTTTTACAGGAGTCTGTTGTGCTTTTACGGATTGTTGATGCCCTTTCGCCGATGCTTGCTTCTGCTCTTTAATAACAGAAGGCTTGGCTTGTACGGGTTGAGTTACAGCCGTTTTCTGCTGCACCTTATGCTTTTTAGTATGTTGCGCATAACTTGTCAACATACCCATTGTCGATAATAAGAATAAAAGATAAAGACGTTTCATTTAAAAGTTCATTAGTTTGCCGAGTATCTCTTCCACGCTTACTTTAGTGTACTTATCTGATGGTTGGGTAAAAGCCTCCCAACCGCTTGCATCGCTAAAGTCGTTTAGTTCAAATGTAGCCGATAGTTCCTTGGCTGGTCGTGAACCAATGGCTGGTGTCTTGATTGTGACTGAATGTGTAGCAGGGAACATCTTCGATCCAAAGGGTTTAAAGTCTCTATAAAGCCAAGAGAGCTCTGATGTTCCATGAGTTGAGCTCTTATAAGTTATAAGAGTGTTATAGATGTAACGATATTCAGCGGGTATTAGCCAGTCATAAGACATCTTCCCATCCTTCAAACGAATGTGCGCACTACCATCAACTTCCCACCTTTTGGAATCAACAGAGAACTTCGACATATCAGCCTCGGCAACTCTTTGCTGGCGAGAAATGAATAACTGGTTCCAAAACAACGCTTGGAGCGTATAGAAGTTAATGCCGTTATCGCGCAAGAAGCCCACTTCGTCGTAGCTTGCCTTTACGTATTGCTTATGGATGCGGTCAATGAAAAGAACGTAATCTTTCGTAAACTCAATGCGTCCCACTTCACTGCGAAGGAGCGGAATAAGCAGTTGTAAACGTATAACCTCATCCTTTCTCATGTGCAAGATACCGGGAACTGTGATGTCCTTGCGCCCATTGTTAATAGTAAAAGAGAGGTTTGACACCACGTTCTTTTGGTAGAGAGCCAAGTCAGCAATATTCTGCACAAAGGCTAACTTATACTTCGTGGAATCAACTGACGCATGAGGAGTCTCACTGGGAGTTGTCTTTAAGACTGGTTGTTGCCTTACTATGGCTTTATGTGTACCGCACGATGCCAACACGAAAGTTGCCATGCTGGCAAGGAATATCTTAGGTCTTTTCATC
>CAUSYJ010000206.1:0-3325 GCA_963535845.1 uncultured Alloprevotella sp. | reverse complement strand
GTGGGAGGAGGTGCCACGGGTGTGGAAGTTGCCGGAGCGTTAGCAGAGATGAAAAACTACATCTTGCCTAAAGATTATCCAGACATGGACAGTAGTTTAATGCAGATCTATCTTATCGAAGCGGGCAACCGCTTACTTGCTGCAATGAACCCGAAGAACTCTAGCCATGCCGAACAATATCTCCGAGAGATGGGCGTTAACGTAATGCTCAATAAGATGGTTACGGGATATGAGAATCATCGCGTACAACTCAAAGATGGAAGCTCCATAGCCACACGTACTTTTATTTGGGTGAGTGGTGTCGCTGCTCAACCTATAGGCAACTTAGGGAATGAGTTCTTAGGCCGAGGGAGACGCATCAAAGTGGACGAATACAACCGTGTAATAGGACTAGACGGCGTCTTTGCCATTGGTGACCAATGTATTATGACAGCAGATGCTGAGTATTCTAATGGACACCCACAGTTGGCACAAGTTGCTATACAGCAAGGTCGCTTGCTTGCGAAGAACTTACAACGCCTAGAAAAGAACAAAGAACTCAAAGCTTTCCATTATCACAACCTCGGAGCTATGGCTACTGTTGGCCGTAATCGTGCAATTGCCGAATTCAGCAAGATTCGTATGCACGGCTTTGTGGCTTGGCTCATGTGGCTATTTGTACACCTCCGCTCCATTCTTGGCGTCAGAAATAAAATTATTGTTCTCTTCAACTGGATATGGAATTATGTTTCCTACTCTCAATCGCTCCGCATGATTGTGTATGCGCGGAAAGCCAAAGAAGTACAAGAGCGTGAGAAACGTTTATCTTCACAACACTGGGGAAAGGACCTTCTTAGCGAAGGGGCAGATTAACACTTTCTTAAAGGAACAGGGACGAGGTGCAAGACAAAGAGTTTTGGAAAAGCAAACAGACTCTTCTCTTGCAGCTCGTCCTTTATAACTTTCACAACAACGTTAGGACAATGAAATTTCCTGCAAATAAAATATTGCGGAGACACTTAAAGACAGGAGAGAAAAAACAAAATCTGGCAACACTCAGAGAACGTCTTAGAAAACGCTCCCAACAAATTGGAAGACTTTCTAAAAAGTCACTGCGTAAGCAGGCAGCTTGGATTCGTCGCTTCAAATGGAGTTGTCTTACAGCGTTCTTTCTCATAAGCTTAGGCCTAATATTTTTTCCTGCCTCTCTTGAAAATCAACTGTCAGGAATGGTGCGAGTAGAACTTACTTGTACCAATCGAATCATATCTCAAAGCGGCGACACGCTTTATTCTAATGAACTTTCAACAAAAGTTGTTGACGAATCGCTATCTTTAGCTGATTCCATAAATCAAGCAAAACTATCAGGAAGCGGTTTCTTTGTATCGAATGGTGGACACGTTGTGACAGCCATTACAGCCCCCGCTTCTATGACTACAAAGAAAACGGACTACGCACTACGGCAGGAACTTCGCGAAGATAGCATTGCTCTCGAAATTCTGAGTAAGCAGCTCAAACGCAGCCATCGCGAATTTGATTATTATGCTCGTACGCACTCCGTCGTAGATGATGGATATAACGATGTTATGGTTCTTCGTGAGAAAGTAATTCTCCGACAGGCCAATGCAGACTCGATGCTCTCGCGTGTAAAGCATATGCTTCACAGCAAACCTAAGTCGCTGTCCTGCAAACTTCTGCAATCTTATACTGTCAGTGTCATTTCACCCACTGACAGCGGAAAAGTCGTGATTAGACGTTATAAAGCCACTCTTTGTCGGAACAATGGAGACAGCCTCTCCCTCCTTCAAATTGCAGGTAAGTCGTTACCTAAAAACACACGGCATTTCTCTCCGTGGTATTTTAATCCACAAAATTGTCTGCCTTTAGCACAACCTGAAATAGAACTTGGGTTCCAGCAAACGAGAGAAAATGCTGAGACTTTGTCGGATGCCGCTCAAACCAAGCCTCATCATAAATATTTCAGCAATACATCTATTGTTGTCAATCGTTGGGGGCAACTTGTAGGTGTTAATTACGGAAACAATTATGCAGACTTTAGCAGTTTGCACAAACTCTTTTATGCCCACCATTCCTACATAGGTTGGTTCACCTATAATGTGGTAAAATGGTTTCGCAGTCTTTTCGACAATCACCACTATTTCCAAGAAGTTTCGCTCAAGGTTCCCACAGCTTCTCCCCGCAATATTTTAGGATGGAACACTGTGGGTAATCAGTATCAAGAGGTTGTTCTCGGAAAACAACATTATTCAGGCAGATATCTCCATCAGCAGCCTAATGGCGAGGGCACTATGATCTATGGCGATAGTTGCACTTATCAAGGAGAATGGAAAAATGGTTTACGCGAAGGTTTTGGAACACTCTACATTCCGCAGCGCGGAACATGGCAGGGATATTGGCATGCCGACACGCTGCAAAGTGGAACTTTTAAAAATCTCACACAAGAGTATACAGGAAAGTTCAATCGGCATCTTGAATTTGAAGGAGAAGGAAAACTCCGAACATTCAAATCGCCCCAAATCAGCAACCATCCAATGCCCTATGCCATTGACAGCACATACTATGCTGGATTATGGAAAGCAGGAAAGCGATCTAACTTCGGAATTGCAATTGAACCCAAGAAGACGATCCATGCAGGAATTTGGAAGAATAATTATTTCCTTGGAGAACAAATGATTTATACTTCACACCGCGTTTACGGCATTGATCTTTCGCGTTTCCAGCACGACATTAAAAAGAAAACGTATGGCATCAACTGGTCCGATCTCCGCATCACAAGTCTTGGTAGCTTGAAGAGACGCATCAATGGAAATGCAAGCTATCCCGTTAGCTTTGTTTATATCAAAGCTACAGAAGGAAAAAGACTCCGCAACAAGTACTTCCATACTGATGCCCAACACGCTCGACAGCACGGCATCGCAGTTGGGGCTTATCACTTCTTCTCAACACACATACCTGCAGCAGAACAAGCAGCTTGGTTCCTCAAGTATGCGGCACCACATCAAGGAGATCTTCCACCTATGCTCGACGTCGAACCAACTGAAAAGCAAATCCATGACATGGGCGGTGAAGACGTTTTATTTCGTGCTATGCTTTCTTGGCTACGTATTGTGGAACGCCACACCGGTACACGTCCGCTGATTTACGTTGGGCAAATGTTCGTGAATCGTCACCTACGAAAAGCTCCGCAGGAACTACAAGATTATGATATTTGGATAGCACGCTATTCAGAATTCAAACCTTTCGTACAACTACAATACTGGCAGCTAACATCAGAAGGACGCGTAAAAGGAATTCATGGCGATGTAGATATCAACGTATTTAATGG
>CAUSYJ010000205.1:0-3329 GCA_963535845.1 uncultured Alloprevotella sp. | reverse complement strand
ACCAGCTTGTTCCATTCCCAGTAAACGGATTTGTAGCAACAATAGAGAACAATGGATACAAAGGCAAACATGATGAGCCAGTCAAGAAACATACTGTTGGTGAGGCCATCTTGATACCCTTTCCCCGGCTGCTGCATCGTAAGCTCTGTAAAGAATATTGTAGATATTGTGACAATAAACGTAGCCACAACTCCGTATGCTAACCCCGCGAGACTAATGGCCATTATAATACCGCGCCACGGTAAAAAGCTGATTGGCAATTTAGCGTCTTCGCCATTTTTATCGGCAACTGCTTGAATTAATTGACGCAGTCGCTGTACATCCTGTTTCTTAATTTTTTGTTTCAATTCCATTCCCATTTCTCCAGTCGTTCAAAGGTTGTATCTTCTCTCCCCAAAGATTCTTTTTAAACAGTCATTCCGTATGATTCTCTTAATTCATACATACAATCATCTAGCTCTTGTATCAACTCTGCTGAGAGATCTAGAGGTTTCTCCTTGATTCTTTTTGCTTCCGATGTTGCGACCTGTAACAATTCCTCAAGCTCTTGTTCTGCTTTCTTCTTCTGGAACTGAAGCAGCCATCTATAAAGAATGATCATTCCTATCGTCAGTATAGCGAACAAAGCAAATGACTCTTCAATTGGTAAGAACATAGAGCCATTAAACAACACAAGATAGCATAGAACTGAGCCAAAAATAATATCTGCTCTCACTATCCATTTTTGAACAAGTTGTAGCCTTCCCCATTTCAAATCCGGTATGTCCATTCTTTTTGGGTTGATCTTTCGTAACAGCTGTTTTAATCGCTGGATTCTGAAATCTTCTCTTTGTTTTTCATTTAGATTAAAATCCGTCCCACTTTTCATCACACTCATAAAATATTTTAAGAATACCATCTCCTGCGAAAGAGCCTCTCGAGGTATATTTTTAGAATTCATAATAAGCCAATTTGCTGCAGCCATTAATTTGTCTGTTTCTCTTTGCTTAGAAAATTGAATAAATGCGTTACTAAAAATAAGTACTAAAAGAGGAAGTACCCAAAATATCAATACTAGCGGCCAAGCCATTAGATTAATGAATATGAGATACTTTACCCCATCTATTCTTCCTAGCAATAAAGCCACTACAAAAGTTAGTGCTACTAGCGGAAAAGCACTGGCACAAAGTACCCCAATCGATATCAACTTACCAAGAAAGAGAACCTCTCTCATTTTTCTCAATGAACGCGGCAATGATTGTGGCGGTCTATTTTTTATAGAAACCTTCTTCAATAGGTCTCTTAATCGATCAAGCTGATCTTCAGAAAGTTTGTAGTAAGATTTGGGTATCTCTCGCTGTTCTTCCGTTCTAAAATCTCTCATTCTTTAACAACATTCCTTTTTAAAATTCTATGACAAATCGTAGTCTAATCGTAATTCCTCTAAATGATATTTTAATGCCTTTACAGCATGCGGAACCTCTGCAGATGGAGTTTGTTCCCATTTTGCGAGCTCTTCATCCGCTCTTGCAACGACTTCTCTCACATCTTGTTTTTGAAGGTGCAGTTGCAAGAAATATAAAAAGAGCATCATCACTGGAAGAACTACGATAATGTACGGTTCATATTGAACATATTCCAGCGCATACTTAACCGCGTATTGATTTCCCTCGTACCAATGTTGCAGGAAATTAAAAACCCCGCCTACTTTATAATTTAACCCCCATAGATTATAAATCTCGACAATCATTAAAATGGTAAAGAGTATCTTTGGAATATATCTGGTTCCCCGCACTCGAATCTGTTGATTGTCCTTACCTGGTACCGCAACGACTTGTTTGACCAATTGTTGTAGTCGGTGTATTCTTTCCTCTTCAAATCTTCGTTTCATCTTCTCTTCCCCAAATTTTATTTACTGAATCTCTTATTGATTGCTTCTGTTTCTAGCTTCAACTCTTCCATGTAGTACTGCAATCTTTCGGCATCTTCAGGCATTGGAACTTGTTTGTATACAGAAAGCTCTTCTTCGGCGAGTTCATATAACAGCCCGAACTCTTGATAATAGGACTCTACCCTCAAATAATGAATCAGATAAATGACCCCTATAAAGAGGAGTAAAGTGCCCATCCCTAGTAAAATCCCAAACAGTAAGAATGGTGGAAAAATAAGGCCCATTAGAATAAAAGCACCACTAGAATCAAGAAAATCTGGATTCGCAAGTAGCGAACCTACTATGATAAGCTCTAGTACAAGCACGAGGCCTCTGGCGATTTTCCCATCATCTGGGAGCTCATTCTCGCTATCATTTTCAACCATCACTTGTTTAAGCAATTCCCGCATCCGCGTTAATCGTCTTTGTCTAATCGCTTTTCTAAATAATTTCATTTCGCATCTCCCGATATATGATATTTCGACTCTAATACTTCTATAAATCTTTGAAGCTGCTTGATTTGTTCCGGAATATCCTCTATAGCAACATCCTTATACGTTGCAATCTCTGCACGAGCAATCTCAAATAGGTTATCAAACGCTCTTTTTCGTTTTTCATGAACGCTAGAAGAAATCTCAAAATAGAACTTCCAAAACATCCCTATAGGAAGTCCAAAGAAAATGAGAGCGATCATTGCATCATAATAGTATGATGCAATCAATGACCATATGATGTACAAAGTGGGGCCCCCACAAACGTACAGCAATACAATTCGTATGAGACTAACAAAATTGAAAGGCGCACCTTTTGGCAACTTTGAGGTGTCTTGCTGTTTTTCAGACAAAATAGTCACAAGCTGTTGGCGTAGTTCATTAATATCTTCTTGTGAAACGTTTCTAGGAAATAATCGTAATAATGACTTTATAACCGTTTCACGCGGCTCTTCGATGTTGAACGCATCCTCATTTTCAGATAAATACTGTTTTAATTCTTTCACGCTGTTTGGAAGTTCTTCGTCGGTGAAGTTTTGCCACTCTAAGACTTCTTCTTTCGCTCTACGGACAATTTGTGCCTGGTCTTCTTTAAATTCCTTACGTTCCCATAGAAAAAGTCCAACTCCAACGATAAAAAAGAATAAATAAGTTCTAAAGAACGGATTAAACTCCATTTGACCCTTTAAGTATTCAAAAGGGTGTGTCACCAACTCCTGAAACCAAACATCAACATTTAGTAAAGAAAACAGGAAAAAGAATACCGTTAATATCATCACGAATATTTTAAAAATATTTTTTACAGCAATTGGCATCACTGCAGCGCTAGGAATCGCAACAACTTCCCCTGAACGTTCTCGAATCGCTTCAATTAGCAATTCTGTTAGTCGTGCCAGCTGAATTTCTTCAATCCTTCTTTTCTTTTTCAT
>CAUSYJ010000204.1:0-3337 GCA_963535845.1 uncultured Alloprevotella sp. | reverse complement strand
GTGTTTATCTCAAGCATGTTGATTTGTTCGTTACCTACTTCGCCCGACAGAATATAGTCAATACGAATGAGGCCATAGCAGCCAAGAATTTTATAGATGTGCTTCGTCATCTCACTTACGCGCTTCGCAGTTTCATCAGCGATGCGGGCTGGTGTGATTTCACTAACTTTCCCATTATACTTCGCATCGTAGTCGAAGAACTCTTGGCTGGTCACTACTTCTGTGATAGGGAACGTTACGACGTCACCGCCTTGTTTATACCCGCCACAAGTGATTTCAGTACCCACCATAATCTTTTCAATCAGTACCTCTTCGCTTTCGTTCATTGCTTTCTCAATGGCCGGTATGAGGGCTTCAGCAGTTTTCACCTTTGTTACACCGAAGCTGCTGCCGCCTGCATTAGGTTTTACAAAACACGGCAGTCCCAAGCGACTTACTACATCTGCCTCCACAGGCATTGCTTCGCCTTTACGCACCATGATACTGTCTGAAATATGCAGTTCTGGGAAAGAGCGAAGAAAGTTGTTTAGGGCAAACTTATTAAAAGTCATCGACTCAATAAGTACATCACTCGTAGAATAGGGTATTCCTATTAAATCAAAATAGCCTTGAAGAATACCGTTTTCACCTGGTGTTCCATGAATCGTTATGTATGCAAAATCGAACTTATGTTGACCATCACTGGCTGTAAAGGAGAAATCGCTACGGTTGATTGGACAAAGTTCATCACCATAATGTACGGTCCAATTGTTCTTTTCTATATCGACAACGTAGCTATCATATTTTTCGTTGTCCATGAAAGACAGAATCCCTTCTGCACTACGCAGAGAGACATCATGCTCAGAGGAGTAACCTCCGGCTACAATTGCAATAACTTTTTTCATTGCTATCTTGTACGTTTACTTAATTCCTTTGAAATACGTCCGCCACCGCTCTAGGAGCTGGGCCATATCAATAGGCATTTCGGATGTAAAATCCAATTCTTGCCCCGTTGTGGGATGCTTAAAACCAAGCGTGCGGGCATGAAGAGCTTGACGCGGACAAATTTCAAAGCAGTTGCGGATAAAACTATTATAACTGCTAGACTGTGTTCCACGCAAAATTTTATCACCCCCATAGCGTTCATCGCTGAAGAGTGGATGTCCCAAATGTTTCATGTGGGCCCGTATCTGATGAGTTCGCCCCGTTTCAAGAATACATTCTACAAGCGTGACGTAGCCAAAACGTTCCAACACGCGATAATGAGTAACGGCGTGCTTACCTATTTCCGACTCGGGAGGGAATACTGCCATCTGCAAACGATCTTTCGGATTCCGGGCAATATTACCAACAATTGTCCCTTCTTCCTCTTGGATGTTCCCCCAAACAAGGGCATTGTAGCGGCGGCGCGTTGTTTTATTAAAGAATTGTAATCCCAGTTTGGTCTTGGCATCGGGCGTTTTGGCCACGACAAGAAGCCCGCTGGTATCTTTATCAATTCGATGAACGAGCCCCACCCCTGGATCATTGGGGTCATAATTGGCATCGTCGCGCAAATGCCAAGCAATGGCGTTCACAAGAGTTCCGGTGTAGTTTCCCCACCCTGGATGGACCACAAGGCCTGCTGGCTTATTGACCACCATAAGTTCGCTATCTTCATAGATAATATCAAGCGGAATATCCTCGGGCTCTATTTTATTTTCATATCGAGGATGGTCAAGAAGCAGTGTAACTACATCGAATGGTTTTACACGATAATTGCTTTTTACAGGCTTCTGGTTGACGTGAATAAAACCTGCCTTAGCTGCCAACTGAATACGATTGCGAGAGGTATCGGGCAGATGAATCATTAGGAACTTATCCACACGCAGCAGTTGCTGACCTTTATCGGCAACCACGCGGAAATGCTCGTAAAGACCTCCCCCCATCGAGTCGTCTTCTGGTTCATCGAGAAGACCTTTAGTATCTCCATCCAGCATATCTGGGAGATGTCTATTCTCTATTTCTGCTGAAAAGACCGTCATTCGGAAATATGGATTGAATCGTAATCGTTGTTTTCATAGAGCGAACGCATTGCTTTGAGCTCTTCTTCGCTTGGTCCATTGATAACATAGTCAAGACTGTCGTTACCATTATACTCGTCTTGAGCATTTCCGTCACCCACAACAAGCGTAAGCGGAACATCAACTGATACTCTCTGCCCTTTCACAACGTTTCGACCATTCACCTCAATGCCATAAACCCAATCTTTATCACCTGTAACATATTTCGGAGCTGTCAGTTTGAAGCCCATAACTCGCAGTTTAGCCTCGGCCTCACGAAGAGAACAGTTGTCAGCAATATCGGGGATAGCAACAGCACGCGCTGAAGCCGCATTGATAGTAAACTCTATGATGCGTCCAGCTTTTACTTTTTCACCCGGACGGATGGATTGATCCAAAACAGAATTAGGAGGCAGCGTACGAACATAGCCCGTGTCTCGAACCTCTGCCTTGAGTCCCATGTCGTTGAGTTCTGCTACGGCCACCTCATAACTCTTGCCGCGCAAATCTGGAACTGTCACTTCTTGTCCGTGGTGTGTATAAATCACAAGGAAAGAAGAAACACCTACTATCAGCAACACAGTGAGTAGCAACATTGCTAGCATGTTACCTATAATGCTTTTGCTGCAAACTTTCTTGAAAAACTCCTTAATCGTCATGGGCGATGTTATCTTTGACTTATGGGGCATAGTCTCCCCCATTCTATTGCAAAGATACTATAAAAAAACGAGAGAAGCCTTTGCCTCTCTCGTAAATCTCAAAATCTCAAAAAGAGAATTACTTCTTACCATGAACTTCGTCAGAAACAGTGAGCTTCTTACGGCCATGACGACGACGTGAAGCGAGTACGCGACGACCGTTAGCGGTCTGCATACGATGACGAAAACCATGCTTGTTGTTTCTCTTTCTGTTGTGGGGCTGGAATGTACGTTTCATTTTTATTTTGTCTTTTTTATTTTTTGTTTCGTTCTTTTCAGCTGACGCATTCTATGCGTTTCGGGGTGCAAAGTTAAGAAGAATATTCGAACTCTCAAAGAGTTAGCCTGCAAAATTATTTTGCATAACGCTTTGCTTGTTCTTCAATAAGAGCAAGATCATCGAAATAATTTATTTTCATTGCATGTTTTACCTCAGAAAGCGTTGCTGCAGCAGCTTCACGAGCGCGTTCTGTTCCCTTGCGTAACATCTCGTAGACAGCTGGAATATCTTTTTCAAATTCAGCGCGACGCAATCGCATAGGTTCTAACTCTGCTTGTAAGATATTGTTAAGGAACTTTTTCACCTTCACATCTCCCAATCCACCACGTTGGTAATAT
>CAUSYJ010000203.1:0-3342 GCA_963535845.1 uncultured Alloprevotella sp. | reverse complement strand
CAGCGTCAGATGTGTATAAGAGACAGACCATTGGCTGCATCAATAACATTAAAAATAGTGCTTTCTGCCCCAAAGAGTGTGATTAAATTAAAATCTCTCTCTTCGGGATTCAGCGCAGACTGCACGATAAAATCAGCCAAGCGGTCAATATAATAGCTCTCTTCTCCTTCCAGAAAATAGAGCGGCTTATAATTGCCCGCTTGGATGTCTCTCACAATGGCTTCATAAGGAACTCCTCCTTGATTCTTAGTAGGAAATGCCATCGTTTGTATGTCTATATTATATATATGTTACCAATCATATTTCAGGTGTCGCACCGTCTTACGCTGACCGATGATAAGTTTCATAGCTTCGATACCTATACGCACATGAGTCTCAGCAAAGTTTGCCGTCACCTTGCGATCACTCTCGCTCGTCTTAATTCCCTCGGCTTCCATTGGATTATCAGACACCAGCAACAAAGCACCTGTTGGGATATGATTGTAGAAACCACAAGTGAAAAGAGTTGCAGTTTCCATATCAACAGCCATAGCGCGCGTTTCGCGCAGATAGTTTTTGAAGCGATCATCATGTTCCCAAACGCGGCGGTTTGTCGTGTAAACCGTCCCTGTCCAGTAGTCCTGATTGTTATCGCGCAATGTTGTCGACACAGCACGTTGCAACATAAAAGCAGGAAGCGAAGGAACCTCAGAAGGGAAATAGTCGTTAGAAGTACCCTCACCGCGAATACCAGCCAGCGGAAGGATATAATCGCCCAAATGCGTTTTTTCAGAAATACCGCCACACTTACCCAAAAACAAGCAAGCACTCGGTTTCACTGCACTCAGCAAGTCCATAATCAGCGCAGCATTTGGACTACCAATCCCAAAGTTTATCATTGTGATGCCGTTAGCAGTAACAGCACGCATATTAGAGGTCGTTTCTTCTATAGGCACACCGCTCAACTCACAAAACAAATCCACATAATGATTGAAATTGGTCAGAAGGATATGCTCCCCAAAATCTTCCAGCGGCAGACCAGTATAACGCTGGAGCCAATTACTCACGATTTCTTCACGCGTCTTCATATAAATAGTTTTTATACGCATTTTCGGCGGTATACAAAGTCTGTAAATCCGCCGAAATACTTAATTTTGCAATATATTTATTGATTTGCAAAAGTAAGAAAATGATTTCACTTAATCTGCCAAACTTTAATATTAAATTACGCCATCGAGATGACGGGCAGACTGAAATCCTCGACTTTTTGCGGCAACGCTACATTCGCCTAACCCCTGAAGAATGGGTCAGGCAGCATTTCACCCACTTCCTCGTTGAACACAAGCACTACCCCGCAGGGCTCTTGGGCAATGAAGTGAGTCTCAACGTCAACGGCGTTGAGCGACGTTGCGACAGCGTACTCTTCAATCGCGAAGGAGGAAACCCGCGTATGATCATCGAATACAAAGCTCCCAGCGTTCGCATCACGCAAAAAGTCTTCACGCAAATCAGTTCGTACAACAGTGTGCTCCATGCCGACTACCTCATTGTTTCCAACGGCCTAGACCACTATATCTGCCACATCAATTATTCCGACCTCAGCATTCATTTCCTCCCTGAAATCCCCGACTACGCAGAACTCCATTAAGCTAATTTGGTGGTTTCCCCACTTTCGTTTATCTTTGCCCATACTAAACTAAGATGAAAATAAAGTTTTTATATGGCAACGATTTATGACTACACGGTCAAAGACCGTAAGGGTGCTGACGTACCTCTCCGTTCCTACGAAGGCGAGGTTTTACTCATTGTCAACACTGCAACAAAATGTGGATTCACTCCTCAATACGAAGAACTGGAAAAACTATACGAACACTTCCGCGGTAAAGGCTTCCAACTGCTCGACTTCCCTTGCAACCAATTCGGCCAGCAGGCTCCAGGCACTGATGCACAAATTCACGAATTTTGCCAGCTCACCTATGGTGTCGACTTCCCACAGTTCAAGAAAGTAAAGGTCAATGGTCCAGATGCAAGCCCGCTCTTCCTCTTCCTACAACAGCAAAAAGGCTTTGCAGGATTCGATATGGAACACCCCATTGCCCCCATTCTCGACAAGATGCTGAGCGAAGCCGACCCCAACTACAAAGAGAAAGCCGACATCAAATGGAACTTCACCAAATTCCTCATCAATAAGCAAGGCCAGGTAGTAGCTCGCTTCGAACCTACCGCTCCCATTGCCGAAATTGAAAAGAGTATCGAAGCTCTACTAGTATAGGTAAACTTCAGAAATAAAAAGGCATACTTTAAGCCGCGCAAATCTGACGTCAGATTTGCGCGGCTTTCTTTTGCGGAATTTCCTAAAAATACCTTTAGGTGCTATAACAAACAACTAAGTTTTATCACTCATCCCAAAGATTGGGGTGAGCAGGAGAGCCAGATCCTTTATCGGATGAGTCCTCATCGTCGAAGATCCCTTGTCGGGTCTGACCACCGCCACCAGGGCCAGCGCCGCTACCAATGGGGACGGAGATATCAAGGATATGACTCTGAAGGTCAACAGTCACAACTTCCATTGTGGGAGTTACATATATTTTTGTTTTCATTGTATTCACTTGTTTTTTTATTTCTTCTCTTTATCGCCTCTACCCCAAAAACGCCATCTGTAAAGCATCGGTACCATTGGGGAGAAGACAGAGAATCTCTTATTTTTTGGAATTCTCGTTCCGCTTCTTTTTCCGAAGAAGCGGAACGAGAATAGAATTAGAATTTATAGAATTTCTTACCGTTTACAATATAGATTTGTCCACGCTCCAGCTTATTGTAGTCCTTGCCCATCAGTTTACCATCGATGGAATAGAACGGGTATTTACCACTGTGCATATCCTTTTCTGTATCGCTTTCGAGCTGGTTGATACCAGTCACATTGCTATCATCATCGCCTTCGAGCACAAGAAGGAAGCTTCTGCTGCCAGCAGCACCCGTAGGACTGCTAATGAAACAGCGGAAAGGCGCAATGTAGTCATTCTCTACACCATTCTGTACTGCCCACCATTTGTTGCCATTCAGATAGTAAGCCTTCTTGGCAAAAGCTGCAGCATTGTCAATTTTCTCAGTAGTACCGAAGAATTTCCAATCAGTATCTTCAATACCGATTTGTCCAGCTGCATCCACTGCTAAAGAAGCTGGAACTTCCACGTTGCGCATCACGGGCAATTTGTGTGGTTGCCCATCGGTGATTCTTACAAGGTATGGCTTGTTAGCAGAGAGGCGTGTACCTTGAGGAACTTCACGGAATACAAATGTCTTTTCACCATCATCATGTAGATTTTTCTTGACGAGCGTATAAGCACACATTCCAGCAGGCAG
>CAUSYJ010000202.1:0-3348 GCA_963535845.1 uncultured Alloprevotella sp. | reverse complement strand
CTTCTACGAATATGAAATACCATTGACCGTTACGCAACCAAAACTATATCCAAACTCCAATGCCGGCGCACTTCAAGTATGGCCCGTAGAAAACATGCTGGATATAGACCTCACAACGCTTACTATGGTTAAACGTAATCGAAACAAACAGAAATCTTTGGGTTTAGCATCTTATGGGCAGCTCTATTCTGAATATGATACGAATAAGCCCGCCAATAAAATCAGTATTATGGGTAACCCAACATTAGGAGATATTCGCACAGTCATGATTGGTGTGCGCAATAATTCTCGTGATGTCCAAGATGTAGAAGTTTGGGCAAATGAATTACGTCTGCAAAACTTTAACAATAAGGGAGGATGGGCTGCACAAGCTGCACTTAACATTAAACTGTCAGACCTTGCAACTGTTGATCTCAGTAGCCACGTAGAAACAGAAGGCTTTGGCGGTATAGAGGAAAGTGTTTCACAACGTCGTGACAATAATCTCTACGAATACAATGTGACAACCAATGTCCAACTCGGGAAGCTTCTTCCCGAGAAAGCAAAATTAAATGCTCCTTTGTATTATTCGTATTCAAAGGAAAAGACTGTGCCTCATTACAATCCTTTGGATTCAGATATGCCTATGGACGAAGCTCTGCGAGGTTTAACAACTAAAACAAGGAAAGAAGAATTAGAAGCTATTGCAGACAAGGTAGTAAAAAATAGAAACTTCTCACTAACTGGAGTCCGGTTTAATATAACAACACGCCATCATCCCATGCCGTATGATCCTGCAAACTTCTCTTTTTCTTATGCACATTCCAGTAGAGAAACAACAGGAGAAACTACCGCTTGGGAAAAAGATCAAAATTGGAAATGGAATATCAATTACAACTATTCACCCAATTATCGAACTTTTGAACCCTTCAAAAAGTTCATCAAAAGTCGCAGTCAATGGTGGCAAATCTTTAAGCGGTTTGGGCTTAACTATCTTCCACAGAACATAGGATTTAATTCGGATATTACACGAGCATATTATGAATTGCAAGAACGCGACTTAGAGAATCTCGACAATCAATCTCTTCCACTTACCTGGAATTCAGATTTTCTGTGGAATCGTTCTTTCCAACTTCGCTGGGATCTCACAAAGAACCTACATCTAAATTTTAATTCAGGCACTAATGCAGAAATCGTACAACCTTATACAGCTGTAAATAAGGACCTGTACCCCGATCGATACCGTGCTTGGAAGGATTCTGTATGGCAAAGTCTTAGAGGATTCGGTACTCCACTCAACTATGCTCAAAGTTTTGATGCCTCTTGGCGGTTACCAATCAATCTCATACCTCTTTTTGATTGGCTTACTATTGACGCGTCCTACAAGTCGAGCTATGCTTGGGTTCGTGGTACAGAATTAGAAGATGGAACTTCGTTAGGTAACACCATCAATATGGGTCGCGACATTAGTGCAAATGCACGATTCAACATGGAAACTCTTTATAATCATATCCCATTCCTAAAGAATGCTAATCGCAAATTCTCTGCATTAGGAAACTCCCGCCCTAACCAGCAATCTAAAAAGAATAATGAAAATAAACCTAAAAGTTTTGAACGCGAAATCCAACTGAAAACAGATACTACGGTAACCGTCCAGCATAACCAGAAAACAAAGAAATTCACGCTAACTGCACTATCAGAGGACGGTAGGCGTATAAAACTCCAGTATAAAATACTTGATGCTGATCGTATCTTAATCCTCACACGCGATAGTGCGAAGATCAAGTTAACAGTCACACCAAAGAAAAAAGCACAAGATAAAGCTTTTTACGACGTAGGCCAATATGTAGCGCGAGGTTTAATGATGGTCAGAAACGTTAGCGCCAACTATAGCAATAAATATAATATGAGTTTACCAGGATTCTTACCAAACATTGGTGACTTCTTCGGTCAAGCATCTAATAAAGGATTGCGTCCAGGTCTTGATTTTGCTTTTGGTTTAATAGATGATGACTATATTCGTCGAGTAGCCGATCGAAATTGGTTACTTATGTCTGACTCTATTATTACGCCTGCCATTACTAGTCTCACTGAAGATTGGCAATTCCGTGCGACACTTGAGCCTTTTCGTGATTTCAAAATAGATCTTACTGCGACTCGCAATACAAACCGAACTCGCAGTATACAATACATGTATAGTGGAATGCCAATAATTCAAACAGGCTCATTCACTCAAACCACAATATCGATTAATTCTGCCTTTGAAAGTTATGGAAATGCTCGTAATGGCTATAACAGTAAAACATTCCGCAAGTTCCTAGCCTCATTACCAGCATTTAGAGAACAGGTAGAATCACAATATATAGGTTCTACATACCCTAGTGGTAGTTCACTGAGCGGACAAACCTTCAACTCTGCAAATGGTACAGTCAATTCCTACTCCGCAGACGTAATGATTCCTGCATTCCTCAAGGCCTATACAGCTTCTTCAGATAGATTACAATTATTTCCTACTCTGCGTAAGATTCTTCCTAATTGGAGCATCAGCTATGGTGGTCTATCACGTCTCAATGCAATGAAGAGAGTTTTTAGAAGCTTCAATCTAAACCATTCTTATAAGAGTATCTTTAGTGTGGGAGCTTATAATTCCTATACTTCATGGATGCAATACATGGGTCTACTCGGTTTCGTTAACGATGTTACAACAGGACTGCCAACGCCAAGTTCTCAATATGATATTGCTGTTGTTAGTCTCAATGAAAGCTTCTCTCCACTCATCGGTGTTGATATGACTTTCTTAAATAACCTTTCGGCACGTCTAGAACTGCGTAAAACTCGCGTAGTGGCGCTCTCTATGACCAATCAACAAATCAATGAGTCACGATCAAACGACATTGTTTTAGGTGTCGGGTACAAGGTTAATAATCTTAATCTCTTCCAGCCGAAGCGAACTGTAAAAAGTAAGCATCGCCGTGGAACTGCAGGAAACAAAGAAAATACTCAGCAAACTACAGCGAATATCGGAGGATTTAGCAATGATCTTAACATCCGTTTTGATTTCTCATTTCGCAACCAAGCCGCACTTAATCGTGATATTCTCACGGGATTAACACAAGCAACCAGCGGGAACAAATCGTTGCAAATAAGTTTCACGGTTGACTATACTCTATCGAAGTTCCTCACACTAACGGCCTACTATAATCGACAAACTAATAATCCATTACTCACGTCAAGTTCCTACCCAACAACAACTCAAGATTTCGGTCTAAGTTTTAAGTTCTTACTTAATCATTGATAATTGGATAAATAGCAACAATACTCAAAACTAGGAAAGAGTCACATTGTCCTTCTATTATGAGACTTCTTTTG
>CAUSYJ010000201.1:0-3349 GCA_963535845.1 uncultured Alloprevotella sp. | reverse complement strand
GTCCTGCCATATCGCGTAAGCGAGCGGCATCTTTTTCTGTTGTGATAGCTAAGCAGAGAGGATCCCATAGTTCGTTGAAAGTCTTGTTGATGCGATTGATGTCATTATCGCTGAAAGTGTGATGGTCTGGAAAGGTTAACGGAGTGACTTCTGCGCCTTCTTCTTCCAATTGTTTGAACATGGGTTCTGGATGCGCAATGCCAGTGATGGCCAGTACACGACTTCCTTGCAGTGTTCCATCAGATTCTGCCCCGAAAACAGGGTAGGGGTGGCGGTAGCGAAAGGTGGTGAAGAACAAGTGTTGTTCTGGTTGTAAGTGTAACTCTCGTCGAATGACCGCTGCTTCTTGTCTGCTTAGATCTTCAGGGCACTTTGTCACGATGATAATATTGCTGCGTTTTGCTCCTTGGGGAGCTTCGCGTAACCGGCCTGCAGGGAGAACGAAATCGCGCGTATAGAGCCGCGAATAGTCGGTGAGCAAAATGTTGAGCCCCGCTTGCACATAGCGGTGTTGCAGGGCATCGTCGAGGATGAATACCTCTGGGATGGGAATGCGTGAAAGTAGTTGCTGAATTCCTCGACGCCGATTTTCATCCACTGCCACTGCCACGCAAGGAAATTTATGCTTCATCTGTAGCGGTTCGTCACCGCTCTCGGCAGCAGAACATTCTTGTTCTACCATTCTGAAACCCTTGCTTTTTCTACCATATCCGCGGCTAAGCGTAGCTACTCGGAACTTTTGTTCCAAGAGGCGGAGCAAGTACTCCGTGTGGGGCGTTTTCCCCGTACCACCTACCGCGAGATTTCCTACGGTAATAACAGGGACAGAGAAACGTTGCTGTGGCAACCACCCCCAATCGAAAGCTTTGTTTCGTAGGGTTGTCACAAACTCGTAGAGCCAACTTACAGGAAGTAGCCACGGCCATAATCGAGGGTGAGGCAGAGGGCGCATTAAATAGTCGGTATGCGTTATTTCAGGTTGGGCTCAAAGAACATACGCGCTTGGAGAGCGTCTCTGCCTCTTATACTTTCTGCAAAGCGCAGAGGATCATAGTATGTACCCAATACTGTTTTTAATTTACGTTCCAGATAGTCTTCTTGTACGTTAGAAAGAAAATCACTGAAGAGGTTCGTCTCAATATCGGAAGTGGTTACTTCATAATCGATGAGTTTCGCGCGCTTAGCTGCTTCTACAATAGCGTCGTCAAGTGTTCCTAAGCGATCGACAAGTTTGAGCGCTAATGCTTGTTGACCAGTCCATACACGTCCTTGTCCAATTTCATTAACGCGTTGTGCTGTCATGTGTCGGCCTGCTGCAACACGACTGATGAAAAGTTTGTATCCTCGGTCAACATAGGCTTGCATAGCTGCGCCTGCTGCTGGAGAAAGGTGTCCCGTTGCTGGTTCCAGATCATAGGCTTTATTGGTGCTTACAGCATCGAAATGTAAGCCGAGTTTCCCCTCAAGCAAGCCAGATGCATCAGGAACCATACCGAAAATTCCAATGCTCCCTGTGAGTGTCGTAGGTTCGGAAATAATATAATCGGCACCGCAACTGATGTAGTAGCCGCCACTGGCAGCATAACCGCCCATAGAAACAATGACGGGCTTCTTCTTTTTGAGTAATTCGACAGCGTGCCAAATTTGTTCGGAGGCATAAGCTGAGCCACCAGGTGAGTTCACGCGAAGTACAACAGCTTTTACGTCCTTATCGTTGGCAAGAGCATCTAAATCTTCAACGACATTCTTACCGATAATTTGTTCACCATTTAGTCCGTTCATGTTTCCTTCCGCGCCAAAGATTTCTCCTGAAGCGTAATAGACAACAATCTTGGAGGATGAAGAACCCTCATCATAGAGTTTTGCTAGTTCAGAGGCTTCGACAAGATTCACCTTTTTTCCGCCGAGCTGATTACGCAGGGTTTGGCGTACTTCATCAATATAGGCCAAACCATCCACGAGTTTCTGCTTTACATAGTTGCTCGGCTCTGCCAAAGCTTGGTAGCGATCCGCATAAGCATTGAGACTATCGGTTGAGATTTGTCGAGATGCGGATACCTCCTTGCAGATATTTCCCCATAGGTTGTTGAGCATGGATTGCGTCATTTCGCGATTGGCGGGGCTCATACCAGAGAGCATATAAGGCTCAACGGCACTCTTGTAAGTACCTACGCGGAAGATTTGCATCTTGACGCCCACTTTTTCCATAAGGTCTTTGTAGAAGACGGGCTGAGCAGCGAGCCCGTGCCAATCCACCATTCCGATAGGATTAACCAATACTTTATCGGCCACAGATGCCACATAGTAAGCTCCTTGTGTATAGTTCTCACCATAAGCAATGATAAACTTACCGCTCTCCTTGAAATCTAAAAGAGCTTTGCGGAGTTCTTGCAGTGTGGCAAAATCGGACTGGAGCATACCTCCTTCAATATAGATGCCCTTTATGTCTTCGTTTTCACTGGCCACTTTGATAGCTTTGACCATATCGTCAAGACCTTGTTGATTAGCTAAATCGTTGCCTAATAATATAGCCCACGGATTACTTGTGGCGCGCTCAGAAATAGTTCCTGAAAGGGAAATTTTCAAAATGCTATTGTCTTCGATCATTGGTTTCTGATTGCTGGAAATAGCCAATGATACGAGCATCATGAGCCCCATAAAGAAAGAGAAAATCCCTACGAGCATAATGCCGACAACAGTTGCTAAAACATATTTGAAGAATTCTTTCATAGCTTGTTCTTATAATGTGGAAGGATAGACAAGAGGAAAATTTCCCTCCGTTTGTCTTTGCTTATATATTATGGATTACTTCAATACAACTTCAACAGGGCAATGGTCGGAACCAAAAATCTCATTGTGGATGGAAGCTGAAACCAACTTGTCATTCAAACTGTTGGAGACGAGGAAATAGTCGATACGCCACCCCGCATTTTTTTCTCGAGCACGGAAGCGATAGGACCACCATGAGTAAGCTCCCGTCAGGTCGGGATTGAAAAAGCGGAAAGTATCAGTAAAGCCTGCATTAAGAAGCTGCGTCATCTTTTCGCGCTCTTCGTCCGTAAAACCTGCATTGCGGCGATTGGTCTTTGGGTTTTTAAGATCTATTTCTTGATGAGCTACATTCAAGTCGCCACAAACAATAACAGGCTTTTTCTTGTTTAGCTCCAAGAGATAGTCTCGGAAAGCATCTTCCCATGTCATGCGGTAGTCAAGGCGGCGTAGTCCATCTTGAGAGTTTGGGGTGTAAACTGTGATAAGGAAAAAGTCTTCCATCTCCAGCGTGATAACACGTCCTTCATGGTCGTGTTCTTCACAGCCCAATCCGTAGGTCACATTGAGCGGATGATGT
>CAUSYJ010000200.1:0-3371 GCA_963535845.1 uncultured Alloprevotella sp. | reverse complement strand
CTTAGAAATAATGAGTCTTTGTGAGATATAACGCTTCTCTTCTTCAGTTTCTTTTTGCCAGTCCTCGTCGAGGAGTTCACCCATCAAGGCGATGATAGCTTCTTTGTCTGAAGTGGCTGTAACGATATAGAGTTTCATTCCTTCTTCCATCACCGTGTTTTCTTTCGGAATGAACATTTCGCCATCTTTCTTTGCACGAGAGCAAACGAAGTCGCCCTTCACAAAATTGTGAAGTTCTTGCAGCGTATGGCCCACTACGGCTTTGTTAGTAACGCGCAGGATGAAATGTTCGGGAATAGAAGAGGGATCTGCCTCGTTGGCGTGTTCATATTCTTTTGCCTCTTTGTCGAGACTAACTTTGCAAATATAGCGAATAGCGATGGTGGCACCGATGATACCCACGACCGCCAGCGGATAGGCACAAGCGTAGCTGCTACCGATGTTGAAACCTGGATCGTAGTCGGCATTTCCGCCCAGCAAGCGCGGAAGGATGTTATTGGCTGCACCCAAACCAGGCGTGTTAGTAACAGCGCCATAGAGAGTACCCGTCATCATGGCAAGATTCTTTTTGTTCAGTGGATCTCCTGGGGAATAGAACCAAATGAAATAGAGCGCCAGCATGACAGCAATGTTGAGAACAATCAGTGCAGTGGAGAGAAGATTCATCTCAACCCCACCTTTTTTGAATGTGGCAAAGAAGCCTGGACCTACTTGCAGACCAATGCAGTAGACAAAAAGCACCAAGCCAAATTCCTTAATGAAATTGATAATGAGCGTTTGATTGGCCATGGCTGTTGCCATTTCTCCGTTGGAGGGAGCTACAACAAACGTGTGGTAGAGGTGTCCGGCAAGGATTCCAACGAACAAAACGAAGGTTACGCCGAGGGAAATACCGCCCAGTTTAAGTTTGCCCAACTTTACCCCCAACCAAATAACCAGCGCAAAGAGGAGTGCCAAATGCGCAGGCAGCACAGGGTTGTTGATGATTTTAATTAACCATTCCATAAGTTAGAAAGAAAAACGTAAAAAGTTATATAGTTTTAGGTGCGGCGAAGTTAAGCATTTTTAGCGAAAAGCCTCCCGCTTTCTTACCCTTTTTGCTGAAATGAGGCAATTTTTATATATTTGCAGCAGTTAGTTTTGGTGAAGTTCAGAAAGATAAGGATTGCTACTTCATAGTTTGCAAATATGCCTCTCTCCCTTTGCCTTCTACTCAATTCTCGTTTCACATAATCCTTTTAGTTATGCGCCACACGTTTCTCTCCCTCTGTCTTTTTTTTGTCGCTGTTGTAACCTTTGCCCAGCAGCAGACAGAGTTGCGCCGCTCAAAGACAGTTTTTCTCAATGAAGTTTTCCAAAAAGGTAGAATACTCCAAACGTTCAATCGTCATGTAGATGATAGCGTCAATATCTTTCTGAAAGATGCTTCTCTCTGTTTTGTTCGCAAGGATACTATTTATAAGGCCTATCTCAATAATGTGTTAGGGCTTTGGATCGATTCTGTGGAATATAAGAAAGTGAATAATCAGATGGGGCGTGTAGTGGCTCGTCAGGGTTATAACTATTTACTTTGCGTCACCACGGTGAATATGAATCTTCTCAAAGAAGAAACGTACAGTTCCAATAGTGCAGGCTTCTTTGATTTAGATATTCCCAGTGCTTCGGGTGTGAATGTCAACACTTTCTTTGAGCTCGACCGCGACAAGCGGGATTCCGATGTGGGCTACCCTTTGCAAGACAAATACTACTTTTGGCTATCGGGTAAGGAGGTACCTGCCAACGAAACGCAAGTGAAGAAATATGTGCGCCCCGAAATGAAAGAGGCCTTCCGAACTTTGATGGCCGACCGCTTTTGGAGTTGGAGTGATGAGAAAAGTCTCAAACAACTGCTGATGTATCTGCAATAGGAGTGGAGATAAAAAGAAAAGAGAAGTCGGACTTATTGAGATTTATCTGCAAGTCCGGCTTCTTTGCTTTTGTATCGGTTTTTGTCTCTCCCAGAATTATTCAGTATTTTTGCCCTTATGGAACAAGTTAGAAAGAACAGTACTCGCGCTTGGCTATTGGCCGCGCGCCCAAAGACGCTCTCGGCGGCGCTCATTCCCGTTGTCACCTCCTCCGCTTTGGCTTTTGCCTCTGGGCCGTTCCGTCTTCTGCCCGTATTGGGCTGTATGCTCTTTGCCGCATTGATGCAAATAGCAGCTAATTTTATCAATGACCTTTTTGATTTTTTGAAGGGGACAGATGGTGAAGAACGCCTCGGTCCTGAGCGTGCTTGTGCGCAGGGCTGGATCAGTCCGTCTTCGATGAAGCGCGGCATTGCTCTGATGTTGGTGCTTGCGGCAGTTGTGGGATTGGCCACTTTCTACGGCTCGATTATCACAAGTCCCTCGGCCTTTGTGGCTGACAACCTCCTGCTGATCACGGTCTATTTTCTGCTCGTGGGTTTGGCTTGTTTGGTGTTTGCTTTCCTTTATACCACGTTGCTGAGCTACTGCGGATTGGGCGATGTCCTCGTCTACCTGTTTTTTGGCTTTGTTCCCGTGGCGGGTACTTATTTCTTGCTGACCGGCTGGCTCATACCCGAGGTGTGGTGGCTCAGTGCTGCGGTAGGACTGATTACCGACACGCTTCTCGTGCTCAATAATTATCGTGATCGCGATACTGACCGCGCCTGTGGCAAGCGCACTTTAATAGCCGTACTTGGTGGGCGTTTTGGCAGTTGGTTCTATCTGTTGCAAGGCGTTTTCGGTGCATTATGTTTTTCCGCCCTCGCTTTCTATGGCCTTTTGTCTGCTCCGCTTGTTCTGCTTTATCTGCTTCCGCATTTTCTTACTTGGCGCGAAATGGTGCGTATCAATCGTGGGCGTGAATTGAATAAAATCCTTGGCAAGACTTCTCGCAATATGCTTTTCTTTGCTTGCCTTGCAGTCCTTTCTCTTGTTTTCTGTATTGTGTGAGTTGTATTTCTCTCTGCACAATACCATCTTTGTTTTTTCTTCCCATTGTCGTCTGAAAAAACCAGGCGTGCAGAATCGTGTCTATCCTCTTTTTGCTAATAAATCTTTTGCCACCTTTGCCATAATAAGGTACACCGGCTGATTCCCTTATTCTATCAGCTGACCTCCTTATTGTATTCGGAAATACAATAAGGATATTTGTGTTTGCGGCGTTGTTATCACAAACTATTTTCTTCTACTTTTGTTTAGTATAAACAATTTCTCCAATTGACAATTTGTCTTTGTTTATTGATCCCGTCATCGTCTCTTCCTTGTTTGTCTTTGGGTCTTTTGATGTAAGAGTGATGAGGGGCGGATTATATGTGTAAGTTCCTTTGACAGATTCTGTTTCTTCTTTGCTCTGTAGAGTGT
>CAUSYJ010000199.1:0-3375 GCA_963535845.1 uncultured Alloprevotella sp. | reverse complement strand
AGCCTCTTTTGCACTCCACAACATAGTGGCCATTTGTTCTGAATCTCCTTTATCTAAGAGTTTAACTTCTGATTCATTTAAGAAAGCTTTATGGAGTTTCAAAGCTCTAGAACTATAAACTTCAATGTCAACTCCGTGGCGAAATTTTGCCGTTGAGAAAGCTATATAGCTATGTGAATGGCTAATGCTGATTTCTTTTTTAGGAAAGGTGAGGACTGGACGGCGAGAGGGGAGATAGTCGATGTGAGCTTCTACTCCTAATTCTCTGTGTAGGAGTACTCGAGTTGCCAGTCTTTCCTTTTTTCGTAATAGTGCTCCAAATTGTTCTATTTCCTCTTTGTATTGTTTCTTTGCAGGGAGCAAAGAAACAAGTTCCTCTACTGTTTCAGTGGCATGCCAAAAAGAGATCTCTGGCGCATCAGAAAGGAAGTGAAGATTTGTCAGAAGTTGTGGCATTCTCTTCTTGCTTATCTGTTTCGGTATTGCTTGTAGGAACTGACGCAACTATGGGTTTAGATGAAAGCATCTGCATTTCTTTCCCCCAAATTTCTGTGATATATCGTGTTGTGCCTTTTTTGTCTTGATAACTTCTTGTCCTTATTTCTCCTTCAATGTAGAGTTTATCTCCTTTATGTACATATTTTTCTGCCACTTCAGCCAATTTTCGCCAAAGCATAATGTTGTGCCATTCCGTGCGTTCTGGTACTTGTGTTCCATTGGGAAGAGTATAACCAGGAGTAGTTGTGGCTAAAGGGAATGCGGCAGTACAAACACCGTTGTCTATATATCGGATGTTGGGTTCTTTTCCAACATTGCCGATGAGCATAGCTTTGTTGAGACTCATGGCTCTTTGCTTTATCGGGGTATAGGAGAAACTAAAGTAGGTTTGGACTATTGGTGCCAAGCCTACTTTAGCATTGTTTTATTTTATCTAATTCTGTCGGCTGCTCTAACGAGTGCTTCATCGCGTTTGACTGCCGTTTTTGCTAAGATAACAAAGATGAGAGAGAGAGCAGGGGCACCAGCACAGAGAGCTGGTGTGAATTCTGTTGCAGTGTTTTGGCTAAAGATGATGCAATAAGCAACATAAGCCACATAGAACAAAACAATACATAAAACCGTCCAGTTGCAGAGTTTTATTTGCAGTGATCTGTTTTTGTATTTGAAGATATTGAGTAATGAAAGAATGATGGTCAGCACTGCAAAGGTGTCTATTCCCCAAGGGATTTGAGAGCTACCAGAATATGGAGCTATTTCTGCTGCCATAAAGCCTGTTGCCATCATTATATATGAGCCATTTCCTTTAGCGAAAAATGCTAAAGGTGCGAATAAGGCTATGGCCGGAATCAATCCGGCCAATAGAAGATATACGCTTTGAATGCGTTGTAACATACTTGAATACGGTTTAGTCTAACATGTCTTTTTCCTTCGCCGGATTACGATAATAGATTTTATCGTGGAGGAAGTCGTCGATAGCAATCAACGTCGGTTTAGGAAGCTTTTCGTAGTAGCGAGAAATCTCAATTTGTTCGCGATTCTCAAAGGTTTCTTCTAAATTGTCGTTAGTTTGAGCAAACTCTTTCAGTTTCTTGCTCAAATCTTCCTTCATCTGAGCCGCAATCTGATTAGCACGCTTCGACATAATGACAACGCTTTCATAAACATTTCCTGTACCACGGGCAAAGTCCATAATGTTGTGCGTGATTGTGTTCGTAGGTGCTTTGCTGTTTTTGTAATCCATATTCGTATTCTTTATTGTATTCTTTTTTTGAAAGTGTCTAGTGGGAGCAAAACGAAAGCAGAAAGGCTTCGTCTTAATTATTTGTAGAACGTTTATACTTTACAGGAGTCTTGTCGTAATAAGCCTTTGCATCCTTAAGATATTTAGACTCAGGATATTCATTCAAGAATCCATAATATTCATCTATCGCATCGTTGAAGCGTTCTTCTTGTTTTTGAGCAATACTATTATGAGCATAATCAAATTTAGCTTTCAGAACAAGATATGCTAAATCCTCGCGACGCTTTGTATAAGGGAAATCTTTGATAGCATTTTCGGCTGTTATGATACATGCTTCATAGTTACAATTTACACTATTGCCAATATAAGAACCTAGGTCGTAATACAATTTAGCATTGAGATATTGTTTCTCTACAAGTTTATCTTGTAGCTCGAAAATACATTGTTGCGCATTTTCTCTAAGATGACTGGCTGGATAAGCGTCTAAAAACTGCTGAAACTGATTAACGGCTTGATAGGTAGCTGTTTGATCTAATTTAGGTTCTGGAGTACCTAAATATAGAGCCATACCTGTGTTGAATTTAGCCTCTTCTGCATAAATTCCTTTAGGGTAGGTTTCATTATACTTCTTAAAGTAGGTAGAAGCAGCATCATAGTTTTTGGACTTTAAAGAGGTTAGCCCAAGTAGATAAAGACTTTCTTCTCCCTTGTTAGAGCCTTTCATGGCTGTTAACACGTTTTGCAAGATATAAGAAGCACTATTGTAATGTCCTTCAGCATAAAGCTGTTTGGCAGCTTCATACTTATAGTCATAGTCAGATGACTTCAAAAGATTGTTTGTTTCGTTACATCCCGTCAAAAAGAGTGAGGAAATGAAAATATAAAGTAGGGCCTTGCGCATATATGTTGAAACACTTTTGGAGAGCAAAAGTACAAATTTATTTCTTATTGTATCTGCTTTTTATAAATTATTAAGTTGCTGAGCTTTTAGGTTATACGCTTGTAAGTATTTATGAAAATTTTAAAAGACCAACAGATTGTCTGATTTGACAACCAAACTTGTTTATCAGTTTTGCTATTGTCTACTTCTTTACTATTTATTTTTTTGATGCAAAAAGATTACTTTCCGATGCAACATCATTACCCCTCTATCACTTAGGCGATTAGCCATTTAATCGGTACAAGGCATCCTGAAATAAATGAAAAATCAGTTTTATCTAACTGTTTTATAGGTGGTTATGTGCTTGTGCCGCATGGCTTAGTTCTCACTCTTTCAATCTTCTTTTTGTCGGTGTTACCTGTTAGTCAGCTAATTACAATACCTCCCATTTGTTTTTAGCACGCTTGCTCACTACAAAAGTACCCTTTTCGGAGCATATCAAAGCAAAATGATGCAAGGAAAATATCATAGTCCTCCCTATTGGGTATAATTTCTTCTTTCATTGGAAGAATATCCCCGAAAAGGGGCATAATAGATTTCTATTCATTATATTTGCCACTGATAAGGTATATAATGACTTTGGCGGAGTGAGTCGTGGATAGTGATACGCCTTGAATATGGAACTTCAAGCAATTGATGTAAGATGGTAGCGAGGACAATCATAGCGCAGTATGTGAAAGAGATGCGCAAGAAA
>CAUSYJ010000198.1:0-3400 GCA_963535845.1 uncultured Alloprevotella sp. | reverse complement strand
TTAGGGCCATGCTGAGAAGCAACACGGCCATGAGTATGAACCGTCTTATCATGCGAAAAACCTTAGAGAATCTAAGTTTTAATAATTCACTCACTTTTTATCAGTGGATGAAACCACTGCAAAATTGCACAGATTTGGAGAGATTCTAAATACCCTCTTATGGGGATTTTTCACCAGAAAAGAATCCAAACGTTGGAAGAAATGGCAGAAAATCCTCTTCTAAAAAGCCTCTCCTCATTTATGAGGAGGCCGTATAGTAAAGAATTCATCACTATTCTGAAGAAAAAGTAGCGTGAATACCTCCTAAAGTGTAGTGGATTTGTGGTAATGTTGGCAGAAAACCAAACTCTCTGGAGGGGAAAGAGGCTGCTGTGCGACCCTACAGGTATTGGAGGGACACTCTCTGCGGAGTCTCCCCACAGGGTCCCTTTTCGGGCGTCACCCGCGGTTAAGCATGGTGCGTTTCCTTCGGGGATAGTGGGTGCGTACATGGACGTTCTCTGATCTCAACCTTTCCTCCACGTGGTCACCTCTCCTTCTCTCTCCGAGGAGCGGTGGGGGTGCATGGCTATATTCAGCGAGGCGTGGATACAATAAGGGCGTGAGCTGACGCAATAAGGATGTGAGCTGACAGCCTTATTGTATTTTCAAACGCAATAAGGATATTTTCGGCCGTGTCGAGACCTATTGTGTAGCGTAGAAGAAAAAAAGGAAGAGGAACGTATTTCATTTCCTCTTCCAGTTATTATGCGCTATTCCGCGAGTCGTTACAATCCATGTTGTTTCTTGTATTCGGCAAGCTCTTCTTCATAGCGTTTGAAGTCTTCTTCATAGTGCTTGATGAGATTCTTGTCGATGGTTTGCAAGAAACATTCGGAGCGTACACCCATCATATTGTAATTGACGATGAAATTGATTTCTTGCGTTTTCACATTCAAGTAGCCAATAACCGTAGCCCCGCTGCCTTTCTCTACTGCCGAATTGTTTTTTGGGTCACCGGTCACCTGTCCGTCTTTTCCTTTAAACTTTATCCAGCCGCTTCCCTTGTACTCGTCCTTTTCCCACGAGTTGAGTTCCATGCATTTACATAAGCAGTGGAAATAAATGGTAAAGGGCATATTCCCCACGGTGAAGCCATTGAGCGAGAGTTTTAAGGTGTCGCTACTCGTCCATTCAAAATTGAATTTGGTGGGGCACCCTTTGGGCAGCAGTGTTTTGTCTACCCCACTCATCGTGGCTTTGGTGTACAGAACAACATTGCCGTTGAGCAGTTTTCTTGCCGCTTTGATATATTCCTCTGTGGGGTTTTTCTTCTCTGAGTCGTCATCGCTGCTGCAAGCGGAAAGTCCAAAAAGGAAGAGGACCACAATGCCCAGAAGCCAGAGGTGTGTACTTTTCTTTTTCATTGTTAGAGCTGAAGAGTTCCATCAAATGTAACGGAGGCAGGAAATGTTGGAATTTTCTCCCAACCCGCATAAGTTTCTAAGACAAAATGGAGAGTGTTGTTAGTGAAACTTCCCGTGATATTGCGTAATTTGATGGCGATAGGTACGCGTTTTAAGATTATTAAATTACCTACCGGTTTATAAATATTGATAGGAGTTATAATCCCATCTGTTATTTTAACAGAAAAGTCGATGCTGATGGTGCCAGGCATCTTTCCGATTTGTTGCACTTTTCCAGTGAGGTGATATGTACCATCTTTTTTATCTGTTAGGGAGAAAGATTGTCCTGTAACATTACCAAAAACTTTTCCGTTCATTGTGATGTTTGACAACGTTCCGCGATAATCGTTTGCGCATACATTGGTTGCAAAAGCAAGGAGGCAGATAACCGTTAAAACGATTGAGAGAATCTTATTTTTCATAATCTGTTTTTTATTTGTTCAGCATCTCTACGTAGGGAGATTCTTCCCAGTATACTAATTCTAACTTGCTGTTCTCAGTAGAAGACTTATACACTGTTGAATAGCTAGAGCCCATTTTTGCGGGATTGCTATCGATGTAATATTTCTTTATGAATTGCTTTGTCTCAGGCATATTGAATATAACATCATTGCATCCAAATTCAGTCTGGGTACTGGTGATACTTGGGAACAACGTGAGATTGGGATAGATGATCTTTGTAGGGGCAGAGAGCGAACTGATGTTGAAAATGCTGATAAGTCGGAAAGCAGATAGATCTATTGTGGTAAGTTTTGGCAAGTTGACAAGCTCTACCATCGAAGCACACAAGTCGTTGCGCTGCGGGAGTTTCAGAGAAGAGAAATCGGGGCAATCGTAAATGAGAATAGCTGAAGCGCCCAAGCCATCCTCTTCCAGTTTTGGATCTCTTTGTCCGAATAAAGTGCTATGCGATAAATCAAGTTCTGTTAAGCCACTTACATCTTGGAGACTTACACCAGTTAAATTTGCAGCATTGTCGTAGTTGACACCTTTTTCAACCTTTACATTTTGCAGAATAAATGTTTGAGTCTTGCTGTTTAACTCTAAATAGGGAAGCGTTGCCGCCTTTCCAGTTGCATAGATAGCAAACGATTCTCCTTCCCAATAGGGGTTTTCCACAATATATTGCACCCCGTCCAAATCCTTAGAGTCTTCTTTGCCCAGCTTGAAGCCGAAGCTGTTGGTCTTATCAGTGTTGCTCATTCGCTTGCTCAAATCGATGTGTTCTCCATCGCTGGCCATAATGCTGGGGAAGTTCTCTTTGATCTCCTTGAGGGTTACAGGATTGGAAACGCTGCGCAGGGTGTTGTATTTCTGCAAACTTCCCTTTTCGTCTTCCATCTGCATATCAATTTTGCCCGACTCAATGTCTTCCTTGTTCTTGCGATAGAAACGTACTAAATCTTTGCTGTTGAAGCGTGCTTCAGCCGGCAAATAGAGTTTGGTGAGGGAGTGAAGATTTGTGATTGTTTCTTCGTCGTTTTCAGCAACCTCCACCTTCACCAAATTCTGATAAGAGTGAATCTCATTACCTGTTAAGTCTACGCCAGTGATCTGTGCGGGCAGTTGGGCGAAATCGAAAGTAGGCCCGTAGCCATTGTTGGAGAGTTTAACCTCTTTGAGATTGGGTAGAATGTCGAGTCCAGAGAAGTCGGAGAGTTTTGTTCCGCTTAAGTCGAGCGAAACAGTGGATTTAACCAAATCGTTGATTTCTAACTTTCCATCTTGGGAAAAAGTGTATCCCTTTGACTTCAGAATGTTCATGAGTTCCGTGTTCTTCAAGGTCGTGGAACTGTAAGAAGGGCCGTTGTCATCGCTGCAGGAGCTGAGGCCCAGAAAGCAAAATGCCACTAAAGGCATGATTAAACTTTTAATATTCATATTTTCTTGTAAATGTTTTTAAGCGGTGCAAAATTGCAAAGAGTCTTAAAAAATCTAAATACTCCATTGTGGGC
>CAUSYJ010000197.1:0-3418 GCA_963535845.1 uncultured Alloprevotella sp. | reverse complement strand
ACTAAAAATATCATAATTAACTCAAAGTAAGCATTCTTTTAAACTCATCTCCGAATTGTACAGGTATTTATGAGTAAGAAAAGTACCAATGCAATTCGGGGATGAATCTAAAATAAAGGGCAGATGAAGATTGTGAAATTTCAGAAGCAGTGCTGAAACATTCCGCAAAAGAGGAGCATATAAGCTATATGGATAACCCCAAAATATCCTTATTGCGTTGGGAAATACAATAAGGATGTCAGCTGACAGAATAAGGATGCCAGCTGGCGCGCTTATTGTGGCGAAGACAACAATAAGAAGGGTCGGAAGTACACGCGCTCACACTCCTCCTGAAAGTTTGTATTTCTGTTGTCACGTCGTCACGTTGTCACATTTCGAGTATAACCATTTGAAAATCTATCTATTATGAGCGTGACAGCAGTGTGACAACAAAAAACAGAGTTTTTCTTGGGAGGAGGAGAAGAAGAAAAAGCTTGTTGCTCACCCACTGTCCCCGGCGGGGACACACCATGCGTAACCGCGGGTGATGCCCGAAGGGTGAACCCGTGGATAGGGGGACTCTATCACCTCCGACACCGGCGGTGTCGAACAGCACCCACACTTGTTACTCTCCCTCAACGCTTGCAGTGCGACGCTTCCTGCGTCGGACAGTAGTACTCTCTTGTCCACGGGTTCACCCTCGCTCCGCTCGGGCATCACCCGCGGTTAGGCATGGTGCGCCTCCGCCGGAGGCGTGAGATACTCTGCTACGGGCGCAGTGGCGTGAGACACGCTGCTATGCTGCGACTCTGTGTGGCAATCATAGTGTGTGAAGTTGTCCACAGATTGTACACGATATGCAGGGCGGAATTCTTCTGCGTGCTCACCCACTGTCCCCGGCGGAGACACACCATGCGTAACCGCGGGTGAGGATGCAGCGCAGAGCATAGAGAACAAGTGGAAAAAAGCAGACTTCCTCCGT
The DNA here is from genome assembly GCA_963535845.1 of uncultured Alloprevotella sp. GTDB lineage: Bacteria > Bacteroidota > Bacteroidia > Bacteroidales > Bacteroidaceae > Alloprevotella. The sequence goes on along the minus strand of CAUSYJ010000197.1, from coordinate 2,457 downwards.
GCTCACCCACTGTCCCCGGCGGGGACACACCATGCGTAACCGCGGGTGATGCCCGAAGGGTGAACCCGTGGAGAGAGAAGCCCTCCCATCCTCCGACACCGGCGGTGTCGCACAGCACCCACACTTGTTACTCTCCCTCAACGCTTGCAGTGCGACGCTTTCTGCGTCGGACAGTAGTACTCTCTCTTGTCCACGGGTTCACCCTCGCTCCGCTCGGGCATCATCCGCGGTTAAGCATGGTGCGCCTCCGCCGGAGGCGTGGGATTCGCGGAAACAACTGTCTCCGCCGGAGGCGTGAGCGATCTTGCTCTACCACAGTCGAGACTAACTACAATTCTCTATTAGATATAAAACGGTTCTTTGTTTTTCACTCGTTCGTAGACTTCGGCCAATTCTGTTGCAGCTTTTTTCCATGAAAAGTCCTTCAAGCGCTGAGTTTGTCTCTCAAGCAACGAAGTGCGTTGTGCGGAATCAGAGAAAAGAAGTTCCAGTTGCTCGTCTAAATTCGACCCCGTTTCGTCCATATCAAAATAGATAGCAGCATCTTGGGCTATCTCTGGAAAACAGCTTTTTCGGTTCAACACAACGGGGCAGCCAGCCATGTATGCTTCCAAAATGGGGATGCCAAAACCTTCGTAGATGGAGGGAAAGATGAAACACTCGGCATGATGATAGAGCGTGAGGAGTTGCTCATCGGTGGCATGGAAATGTACTATGCGATCGGCGATTCCGAGCTCTTGGAAAAATGCCAACTCTTTTTGAGAGAATGGTGCTTCCGTACACACTAATTTCAAATCCTGATGGCGCTGCAAGAAAGATTGGAGATGGCGGACCATGGGGCAAAAATTCTTGTAGGCGGTCCGATGCCCCACAAAAAGAAGATATTTGAAATCGAAAAGAGGTGTTTTGTTGTATGCAACCTCTTCGGGTGCGCCGTGGTAGATCACGGTGATGCGCTGCTCAGGAACGTGCAATAAATTCACCAAATCCCGTTTGGTGTTCTCCGAAACTGCGATGATATGAGCGGCGTGCTTCACGAGTTCGCGCTTACGAGCAACTTGCATATCTCCTTTCTTAAAGAACAACTCGGGAATCATATCGTGGACGGTGAGTACAAAAGGTTTTCCATGAAGATGCTTCATGAAATACATATCGAAAAAGGTGGGGTGGAAAACATCATAGCGGCCTTCTTCCAAACACTGTATGGCGTAGTTCCGATTGATACCCAGCGATGTTTGTTGAGGAAACAAGCTGGCAAAGAGCTTAAAGAGGTCGTGCTTCAGAGGAAACTTGCGTTGGCAGATGAAATTGTTCTTCGTGAGGTGGCACGGATGTAATCCTTCAACAAGGTGCTTGCTGCGAAGGTGAATATTATCGCTTTCGCGAATGGCTATCTCTGCCTGAATATTTTCGGGCATATTTGCCAGTAGGTTTGCAAAGCAGTTGGATACTCCGCCAAGTTTCTGAATGTAAAAAGCTTGATAATCAAAGAGTACGTTCATTGTTTCTTTACTCTGAAAGCAGGAAAAAATGGGTCCTCTTGCCATCAAAGACAAGAGGACCATAAAAAAACTTACGCTTCAGCCTCGGGCACTGTAGGCTCTTCAACTGCTTTGCGAGTGGTGCGGCGAGCAGATGTGGCAGAAGACGTTGCGCGACGGCGCTTCGATTTCTCCTCAACAGGCTTTTCAACCTTCACACCAGCCAATTCGGGATCTACAAGGATACGCCCACAGTATTCACAAACGATTACCTTCTTGTGCATACGAATGTCGAGTTGGCGCTGGGGCGGAATCTTATTGAAGCAACCACCACAAGCATCACGCTGTACGTAGACAATACCCAAACCATTGCGGCTATTCTTGCGGATACGCTTGAACGCTCCTAAAAGACGCGGCTCAATGAGAAGTTCGAGAGATTTTGACTTCTCGCGGAGTTTTTCTTCCTCAGCCTTAGTTTCTGTTACAATATCTTCAAGTTCCGTACGCTTTGCAGTCAGGTCTTCCATACGCTCGTTGATGATTGCATTGCTGGATTCCATAGAAGCGTGGCGCTCGTCAATGGCTTTTTTTGCTTCGTTGATTTTCTTTTCTTGCAACTGCACCTCAAGTTCTTGAAACTCTATTTCTTTGTTGAGCATATCGAACTCTCGATTGTTCTTCACCGAATCAAGCTGTTGCTTGTAGCGAGCAATAGCCTCTTGAGCAGCTTTAATTTTTTCGTGTCGTTCAGCAATATCTGCCTTAAAAGCTTCAACGTCTTCCTCTTGCTTCTTGATACGTGTCTTCAAACCCTCAACTTCATCTTCGAGGTCTTGCACTTCTAAGGGAAGTTCACCGCGCAGTGTCTTGATTTTGTCAATCTCCGACAGCGTGGTTTGCAACTGATACAGATTCTTCAGCTTCTGCTCTACGGGCAGTTCAGCGGGATCAATTTTCTTCGCCATAATTGTATATT
>CAUSYJ010000196.1:0-3419 GCA_963535845.1 uncultured Alloprevotella sp. | reverse complement strand
CTTCACGGTCTGTATTGATTTGTTCTTCCTTAAAATGGCGTGTAACGTATGTTAGTATATTTTTCTTGAAGTAAGCGGGTACTTCAAGTATTGCCTGATTATGGAAATACACATCATCTACATCCTCTTTGATGGCAAGGAGAATAACTGTCATTTTTTCTTTTTCTTCTGTCCAAGCATAATTGCGTGGCGTTTTCTTATTCTTTACCTCTTCCTTGTCTTTTTCCTTCAAGCGTTTCTCTATTCGCACGAACTTTGTATCTCCATTTTATGGCTTCCAAAGCATCACGCTCATTCAATCGCTTAATACGCTTCAAAATATCGTTTACATTTTGAACCTTATCATGCATATTGAACTCTTCCTGCGACTCCATTTCTTTCTTGCGGAAAAGGCGGAGAAATTCTTCCAAGATAGAGCGGTATTCTGGGTCTTCTGTATCTACACATGCTTTCAACTGTTGGCGGGCGTGTTCTACAGACTGCTTGTATTGCTCTTGTATCTCCAACTCTCCCTCTCCCCGTTTATCAAACGAGAACTCTATATTCTCCAAAGCCATGTTAAGAAGTTGGCGTGCATTGGATTTCTCATCGGCATTATCAATAAAGCCCAACAAGTCCAAACGATTTCGAGCAGCTTTTATCAAGTTGTGAATATCACTGATTTCAACGATTGTTTCAGCCTCAGAGCCCTGTGCTGTAAGCATGTTCTGCAAGCTTCGCATATCTTCCAATGAGCGCACAATGCTGCGGACAACTTCTCGATCGTCCTCCATGTTAAGTTGTCGAGAGAATATTTCGGGGTTCCCCAACTCATAGGAGTCAAGCACTTTCTTTGCTTCATCAACTCTTGATTTGGCTTCCTCCATCGTTACAAGAAGACGGTCGGTATGCTTGAGGTTGTCTTTTCCAACCTCATGCTCAAGTTCTTCTTGATATTCTCGATTGGTTTTGCTGTATTCTTCTTCTATATTAGCAAAATCCACCACATAACCATATTTTATTTCCTTGTAAGGGCGATTGACACGAGTCAGTGTCTGGAGCAGATTATGTTCCTTAACCATACGATGCAGGTAAAGTTTCTTTAGACGAGGTGCATCAAAACCTGTTTGGAGCATTTGGAACACGATGAGCAAGTCTATCTTACCATCTTTGAAAAGTTCTATCCACTTCGCCCTTGTTTCTTTGTCAAAGCTGTCATATGTAATCAGCGCCGCACGGTAGCAGCCTTTTTTGCAAGGTTTCTTCTTGACTTCCATTTCTCCTGCACTGATACTGCGATATACCGTTGCTCCATCCTCATCTGTCCCATTGTCAAGTTCGTTTTCATCGGCATACTTTTCAAGGAAGAGCCTATACATCATTTGTGCCTGCTCTTTACTGTTGCATACCACCATACCACCCAAAGTGTTGTCTTCGTTTCTGACACGAAACTGCTGCAAGTCGTTTATCACATAATCAAGAAGTGGCTGAACATACGATCCGTGTGCATATACATCGCTTTCTTTTACACTATGTGCCTTTACACGAATGCTGTTTAAGGCTTCCTGCAACCTGATTTTGTAATTAGAGCCAATATCTTCCCGTATTAGACGGCGCGTATAGCCATCTGCAATGGAAGCATTGTAGAAATAAGTGTGTATGTAATCTCCGAAAATGTCCTTTGTATTGTATTCCTTGCTAATTATAGGGGTACCCGTCAAAGCTATTTTCACTGCTTTGCCATCGCTGGATATAAGATTTTTCAGAAAACAGCCATCAGGACTATAATTACGGTGCGCTTCATCGATAAAGTATATGCGCTGCACAGGTACATTATAGGCATTTTTTGGCAAAGCCTTTGAGTCGTTGGAAAACTTTTGTATGTTCACAACGGTTATCTCTGGCTTACCTTCTCTGTTCTGTGTGGTCAACCCGCTACTGAGAATCTTCGCAAAATCCTCTTTCGTTTGTACAGAATTAACTTTTAACCCTCTATACGAAAACTCTCTTTGGGCTTGTATCATCAAGTCCAAGCGGTCAACAATAAAAAAGAATTGGGGGACAATCCCTTTCGAGGAATAAAAGTCTGTCAGAAATTTCACATTGTAAAACGACAAGGCTGTCTTTCCACTCCCTTGTGTGTGCCAAACAATACCCTTTGTCTTTCCTGCCTCTAAATGTCTCTCAATAGCTTTGGTCGCAAACAGTTGCGGATAGCGCATGATATGCTTCTGAAGTCCATTTGTGTAATCCACATAGGCAATACCGTATTTCAATAGAAAGTGTAACCGATTGAAAGAAAAAAGACTGTCGCACATACGCTTGGTAGGTGTGTTGGCAAGACAATTTGTCTTATACTCACTACTGTTCTTATATGGAGCAACATTGTTATCACGCAACAATATTTCCTCCTCTTGTGAAGTTACTTGACGAATATGCCGTTCGATAGGGAAGCTGTCTTGCCCATCTTCGCGAAAACAATTATATTTGGTGTTTTTCTTTCCGATTGTGGCATAGAAAGCACCGATAGTAGGAGTAACCTCATTGCTGTCGTATTCCATATCGTTACTAAATACCATAATTTGAGTGAGGTTAAGGAAGCGTCTGTATTTGGGATTTATGAAGCGTTGTTTCATACGTTCAGTTTCCGCTTGTATTCCTTTGTGATTGTTTTCTTTCTTTACTTCAATAAAAGCTAAAGGCAACCCATTTACAAATAGGGTGATGTCAGGACGATAGTTATCACTATCCTTGTCGCCACAAGTCATTTCCGTGGCAACTTGGAAGGTGTTGTTCTTATAGAAATTTGCAGGTGAAGACAAGTCTATAATTCTTTCTCCTGTATTGAGCAGAATCTCATTATAGAATTGCCTTCCTAAATCATCATTCATCAGGGAAGACTGTATTTTTGCAAGCATCTTCTCTGCCTCTCCACTTTCTGAATCGGGATTGAGCTTACCGTAGGCTTCAGTAAAATAGCCTGTCAGAATATTCGTGAGAGGATCAAACTCCGTTTTAGGAGTGCTGACATACTTCGTTTTCAAACCTTTAAGGGAAACATAGTTGAACCCCATACCCATAAGATGCATGAGAGTTGGGAACTTTACCCTGCTATCCTCGCAGAAAGCTGACTTTGATATTTTATCTTCCATATCTACTTTCTTATTTATCGACAATTAAGTCCTTGATACTTACGGACAGATATTCCGCAATTTTATTCAGCAAGTCTAAGGAGGGTTGTTTGCGATTGCTGCAATACGCATTGATTGTACTGAAACTCTTGCCAAGTTCCTTTGCCAATTGCGTTTGAGAAATTTCTTTTTCCACAAGCACAAGTTTTATTCTGTTCAGTTTCATCTTCCAAGCCTTTGATTTACAATTATCAAATGCAAAGATAACGATTATATTTCATCAAACCACTTCTTTTACGCTATATTTAT
>CAUSYJ010000195.1:0-3477 GCA_963535845.1 uncultured Alloprevotella sp. | reverse complement strand
GTTATAAAAAGTACGCCTTGGAATACCTAAGCGTTTGAGTGCCTGAACAATACTTAACTCTGAACGCTTTACTGACAGAACTATAGTCTCTTTCTCTTCCGCACTATAACGTATATACAATTCATGCATAGGGCTTATTCGATGAGTTTCAAGCTTTTTCCGAGTGGTTTGGCATTTCCGCGCGTGGCGAAAGTCGTTTTCCGAGCGGTTTGGCATTTCCGCGCTTGGCGAAAGTCATTTTCTGAGTGGTTTGGCATTTCCGCGCGTGGCGAAAGTCGTTTTCCGAGTGGTTTGGCATTTCCGCACCGGGCGAAAGTCATTTTCCGAGCGGTTTGGCATTTCCGCACCGGGCGAAAGTCATTTTCCGAGTGATTTGACGCGTGTGCGAATCGTTTATTTATAAATATTGCTGTTCGGTAAACCTTTTTCATATATAAAAGTTAAGGGCGAAATCCGAGAGAGGATTTCAGCCCTTTTTGTTACCTTTGTTTCTGTGAAAAAACTTCAATAACATGGGCAAAAGTACACATTTTACCGGGCAAATGCAAGAAAAAGGTTGATTTATGTAGATTGATGATAAGTAATTGAGAATGTGTGAGAAACACGGATTATTTCCGTGTACTGCTTTGGTGGTGAAAGTGCAGAAAATGTGGATTTATGCAGAAGATACGTTACCAAATCGTTAGCCAAATGTGCCTGGATAAAGCAAGGTAACGCTAAGTAGTTTGTACAGTGATGGAGATTTTTGCTGTTATGATGCTTATGCACTGAACCACAATATTTTGTATAACCGAAAACGCTTCAAAAATGGGTAACTTTGCCCACAAAAACAGAAGCGTATGCAAAAAGGAAAAATGAAGGTGCTGCTCTACCTCAAAAAGAGCAGTTTGGACAAGTCGGGGCATGCTCCGATTATGGGACGAATAACCTACAATCGCACGATGGCTCAATTCAGCAGTAAGCTGTCGTGCAATCCCAAGTTGTGGAATGTGCGTGAGAGCAGGCTGAACGGAAAGAGCCGTGAAGCAGTGGCAGCTAATGCGAAGTTGGAACAGTTGCTCCTCTCTGTACAGCGAGCATACCAAACGCTTTGCGAGCGAGGTATAGAGTTCGCGGCAAAAGATATCAAGGAGCAATTTCAAGGCTCAATGCAGAACCGTACTACGTTCTTACAACGCTACGACCAAATGGTGGAAGACGAGAAGCAATTGGTTGGAGTGGAGATTACGGAACGCTGGCACTCGATGTATTACATGCTCCGAAAGCACCTGCAAGTCTTTATTCTGGAACAATACCGCACCAACGACATCACCTTTGGACAACTAACCGATGATTTCTTGGAGGGCTTGCATCAATACAGCGTGGGAAAGCACGGTCATTCACAGAGTTATTACCGCAAGATGGCTTTGGCGGTCAAGAAAGTGTGCCGTTTGGCTTTTCGTGAAGGTGTTATAGATCGTCCTCTCTTTGGCCTTGTCAAGATAGACAGAGGAGAAAGTAAACTGCCCAGAGCCTTGGACAGGGCTTCTTTGGACAAGATAAGGCAAGCCAGATTAGAGGATGATGAAACAGAACTGACACTTGCTCGCAACCTTTTCTTATTCACTTGCTACACAGGCACAGCCTTTTGCGACATGATGAATCTGCGCAAGGAACATCTTGTGAAGGATGATGAAGGGGCTATGTGGCTAAAATTCAGAAGGCAAAAGACAAACACCCTTTGTCGGGTAAAACTTCTGCCTCAAGCCACGACTCTGCTTGATACATATCATTCGGATGAACGAGAAACACTTTTACCGAGTATCAGCTACGAGGCCTATCGTTTCCTATTGAAAGCCCTGCAACTGAGAGCTGGGATTGCCATTCCCTTGACCGCACATGTAGGACGGCACACCTTTGCGACATTGATAACCTTGGAGAATGGAGTACCTATTGAAACGGTGAGTAAAATGCTTGGTCATAGCAAGATTGAGACCACGGAGCGTTATGCCTATGTAACACCAAAGAAAGTATTCGAGGAGTTTAATCGCTTTCTCTCTTTCACCGCTGATTTAACCCTTAGCTTTTGAGATTATGCGCAGTACATTCAATATATTATTCTACATCAATCGCAGTAAATTGAGAACGGATGGCACAACGGCAATCCTTTGCCGTATTACGATAGACGGCTCAAAAGTCGTGATGTCCACAGGAGAAAGTATCTCTCCCAAAGATTGGAGCGTGAAGCGACAGGAAACAAATGATAAGAAACTGAACCAACGCTTGCAATCGTTTCGAGAGAAGATTGAGCAGGGGTATAATACGTTGCTCCTGCAATTCGGTGCGGTGAGTGCCGAGTTGCTTAAAAACCACTTGCAAAGTGTCGGCTCAAATCCTACCACATTGCTTGCTCTTAGCCGAGAGGAACTGTCAATCGTTCAATCCACAAGGGCTTCAGGTACTTACCAAAGCTGCCGTAGCTATCACAGGCAGTTGGAAAGTTTTGTGGAAAGTAAAGGCGTAGTGGATATTCCTCTGACAACTCTTACTATGGAGTTTTTCGATGATTATCGTATCCACTTCAAAAGAAAAGGCTATGCCTTGTCCTCAACAAAACAAAATCTCTTTTGGTTAAGTCGTTTGATGTATAGGGCTGTGAGTCAGCAAACCATTCGTTATAACCCTTTTGAGGAAGCCAAGTATGAGCGAGTGGAGCGAAAAATCCGCTGTTTGAGTAAGACGGATATAGCCCGTTTATTGGCTATACCCTTGCAAAATGAACAGGCGGAATTTGTGCGGAGGCTGTTTCTCTTCTCGGTATTTACAGGTCTGGCTTTTGCTGATGTTAGCAAGTTGCGGTACTGTGATATTCAGACGAACAATGCCGGAATACGCTATATCCGTCAGGACAGAAAAAAGACAGGTGTAGAGAGCATCACGCCACTGCACCCGATAGCCGAGCAGATACTCTCGCTCTACCCACTGAAAGACAAGACAGAGGATAACCCAATCTTTGCAACCTCGCAGAGCAGAATGCAGATAGGTATGCACCTCAAGGCTATTGGTCTGGCTTGTGGCATTCGCCAAAACCTTTCCTTTCATGTAGCACGCCATACATTCGGCACACTGACATTGGAAGCAGGTGTACCCATTGAGAGCATCGCTAAGATGATGGGGCATGCCTCCATTGCAAGTACACAAATTTACGCGCAAATCACGGATAGCAAGATTTCAAAGGATATGGATAGGCTGATAGAGAAAAGTGGAAAATATTAGCGAATCATTGATGTCAGATAAGAAATAAAATAGCAAAATAGAGTCTTATATCGTTATAGAGCGAGTGAAAAGGAACGTTTTCCTCTCTCCATAAATAACGGTATATATCACAAGTTGTCTAATATGTGCAGTCCATAAAAAATCAAAGTTAGATTTTAATTTCTGCACATTATACTATTTTAGTTTCACTTTGTCGTATTCACTACTCAGATAATCAAAGAA
>CAUSYJ010000194.1:0-3504 GCA_963535845.1 uncultured Alloprevotella sp. | reverse complement strand
ATAACAAGATGAACATTGATGTGCTTGACTTCAAGATACAGGGAGAAGCTACCTACAGACTCAATAACAGCCTTGCTATCAAAGCTTTGTTATCAACTCGACAGGCATACACCAGTACAAAACACGAAATACATGAGGGTTCAAACCTCATAAAAGCTTTCAGAGCCAATGAAAATCCTTTTGTTGCCCAGCAGAACATCTACTTGGTTCACGATAAGGATAATCCACAGTTACAACCTAAGGTTGGGCTTCCCAATGGCGGTATCTTCAACAAGACCGAGGCTTCCCTGAAGAGTTTCCTTGCCCGTATCGCTTTTGATTTCGACAAGCGCATCAACGAGCACGACTTCAAAGCTTTCGCTTTCTCTGAATTTCGTTCAGCAATCCGCACAGTCAATCCATTCCAAGGCTATGGAATACAATACGACCGTGGCAATCAGATTTACACCAATCCCCTGATATTCAACAAACTCATCAACGAAGGCAGCGACTATTTCAATCTGCAGAAGCGCAATGATCGCGGGGTAACATTCTCTTTTAATGGTACTTACGGCTATGCAGGCAAATATGTCTTCAACATGGTTTTCAACTGCGAGGGTTCCAACACCTCGGGCAAGGGTGCACGCGCTTTATGGCTACCCACATGGAATATCGGCGGAAAATGGAATATAGATCAAGAAGACTTCCTCAAAAACAACAAAACTATATCCCGTCTTGCTCTACGTGCCAGCTACGGCTTAACAGCCAAAATGAACGAGGAAGCTATCAATGCCAATGCTATCTATAAAAGTGGTATCGTAAACCGTCATTCTTTCAAAGACAGAGAGAACAAGCTAAACATCCTGCATCTTGAAAACCGTGATCTTACATGGGAAAAGATGTATGAGCTGAACATCGGTATGGAGTTAGGACTCTTCAACAACCGCATCAGCACAACCTTAGATGTGTATCAGCGTAACACTTTCGACCTTATAGACCTTGTCCGCACCTCTGGTGTAGGTGGTCAATACTATAAGTATGCCAACTTCGGCGATATGCGCACACGAGGAATTGAGTTGGGTGTTCACACGAAGAACATCATTACCGAAACCTTCACATGGAGTTCCAGCCTCACTGTAAGTGCAATGAATCAGAAGATTACCCGTCTGTTGAACACGCCCAATGCCTTTGACATGGTAGCAGGACGAGGTCGTGGAAACATCGTGGGTTATCCGAGAGGTTCGCTCTTCTCCTTTAATTTCCAGGGACTCAATAACCAAGGACTTCCAACCTTCAATTTCGGACGATATCCCAGCAACCAAGGTGAGCTTTCAAACATTGCCGGTGCCGACTTCCTCGACACACAATATGCCAAGTCCTATCTCATTTATCATGGTCCAATTGAACCTCGTGTCATCGGTGGTCTGTCCAATACGCTAAAATACAAGAATTGGGAACTGTCTTTCTTCCTCACCGTTCAGGCAGGCAACAAGATACGACTCAACCCTACTTTCGACCCGGAATTCGGTGATTTGAATGTATTTTCCAAGTCTTACTACAACCGCTGGCTCAATCCAGGCGACGAGTATAAGACCGATGTTCCCGTACTTCCTTCGCAGGAACTCATTGCAGCTGTAGGCAAAGAGAATATCGAACGCGCCTACAATACCTATAACTACTCTCAGATGCGAGTGGCTGACGGAGGCTTTGTGCGCATGAAGAACATCTCCTTAGCATACAATGTTCCTGAAAACTTCTTGAAGAAGGTGCACCTCCACTCTATGAATCTGAACTTAAACTTGACCAATCCTTTCTTGATCTATTCAGACAAGAAACTCAAAGGTCAAGACCCTGAATATTATAAATCGGGAGGTGTGTCACTACCTACACCGAAACAGTACACAGTAACTTTGAACATTGGCTTCTAACAAGATAAAATATGAAAACAAAAATATATTTATTACTGTTCACTGTAGCTGCTTTTCTTTTCAGCAGCTGCAATGACTATCTTGACAAAAGTCCTGACTCGGGACTGGATGTAGATATTGATACCGAGGATAAAATAGCCGAACTCCTCACCGGGGCATATCCCGAAGCAAGCTATATTCCTTTCCTTGAACCGCGCACCGACAACGTTGCAGAGCGTGTGAACGGCATCCACTCACGGCTGAACGAAGCAATGTTCTTTTGGGAAGACTATGATCAGGAAGACCTTGACACGCCACTGAACTACTGGAATGCCTGCTATAAAGGCATTGCACAGGCAAACAAGGCCCTCGAATTACTGACCCGCTATCCTAAGAGCGACCGAGTAAAGGCATTATATGGCGAGGCTTTCCTGCTAAGAGCCTATCTGCATTTCATGTTGGTCAACATCTGGTCTGAGCCTTACGGTGGAAAATCAACCGACTTGGGCATACCTTACATCACTAAACCAGAGAAACATGCGCTGGTCGACTACGACCGAGGAACGGTAAACGAGGTATATGATAAGATAGAAAAAGACTTGAAGCTTGGTATTTCCTTAGTTTCAGACGCCTATTACAAGCATCCTAAGTTCCACTTCAACAAGAAGGCGGCCTATGCTTTTGCCTCTCGTTTCTATCTGATGAAAGGCGATTGGAAAGCAGTGATAGCCTATTCAGACTATGTTTTGGGAGGTGATCCGAAGCGGATGCTCCGTCCTTGGCGACAATATGCCAACGAATTGGAATTCAATCACAAGAACCTCTTCCGCCGATACAATTCCACTGACGAGCCAGCCAATCTGCTGATGACAACTACAGAGTCGCGTCTGGCACGCACAACACCAACCGAAAAGTACGGTTCTACATTCGAAACAGTCGACAAAGTATTTGCCAAGACAGGCATTGAAGGTGCACGTGACTATGAAAAGATGAACTTTATCGGCACCTATATCTTCACATCATCGCTTGCTCCCGTAACAACAGGGCGCTATTTAGCTAAGTTTGACGAGCTGTCGAATGTCGAAAGTACTGGTTCTAAGCCTCGCGGACTCTACGTAACCAATGTGCTTTTCAGCGTCGATGAGGTGCTGCTGAACCGTATGGAGGCGTATGCCATGCTCAGGGATTACAATCATGCCATTGATGACTACCTGCAATACATGCAAGGTAAGTTTGGTTTCTTCCCCTCTGTAGAACGTTCTGTGTACACATCTACAAACAGCAACAATTACAACATCTACACACCGTTCTACGGCCTGACACTGAAACAGCTGGCAATGGTGAAGCTTTTCCTCGACTTCCGCCGCAAGGAGTTCTATCAGGAAGGCCTGCGTTGGTTCGACATTCGCCGCTTCCATTTGGCTGTGAAACGCTCTTCGAAGAGTTCCTATTACTTCCCTTTGGAAAAAGACGACCCCCGCAAGGTACTCCAGATACCGGCAGAAGCCATTCAGCGAGGCTTAGCTCCCAATCCAAGAGAACGCAACGAACCTCTCAGATAAAGTGAACGAAAACAATACGTAACTATCAGTAAATCAGCATATAATATATGTATAAC
>CAUSYJ010000193.1:0-3509 GCA_963535845.1 uncultured Alloprevotella sp. | reverse complement strand
ACAATCCGACGAGCTACTGCACCTGCAATTTGACGAACAAGAACTTCCTGACCTGCGGGAGTCTCAATGACAATGGTACTACGTTCGTTTTCTGTAGAGGACTTAGGCAACCATGCTTTATAGAAGTTTCCATCATGGTGCTTGACCATCTTCACAATGCCTTGTACTGGAAACCAATTGGCATGAACATTGAAGAGCGACATGAAGATACTAACCATTATGCGACGGTCATGAAAATATTCATTTTCCTCAACTTCTTCTACTACTACGATTTTACCGTCAGCACCTGCTACCACATTATTCTCAGGCTCGCCCGTAAATACACGGATGGGACAACGGAAAAAATTGATAATAATGCCATAAACAATGAGGCTTATCGCAAAAGAAATGTAAAAAGGAATTAAAGAAGTTTCTTTCAAAAAGTAGTAAAGAAGGCCGTTGATAAGCGCCAAGATGCAGAAACCTACAATGAGCGTGAGATTTCCTTCATGATGCAAGCGAATGGTCTTGATATGTTTCATATTCTTTGGGAGCTAAAAAGTGACCGAATAACACATTCGGACATAAACTTAAGTGCAAAGTTAGCAAAAATAAATAAATACTACTTTAAGATGGGATTTTTATGTCCTGGCACAAAAGTTCTTTAACTACAAATTATATATGTTTCAGAACATCGTATAGATGCTCGTCGTCAAAGAATAGTTAAAAGGAGGCTTCATATATGGCATCAAAAATAGAGACATATCATATATAGAAAAAGCCGCCTCCATAGGGAAGCGGCTAAACGTATAATTGTGATTGGATTGCTTTGTACTAATTAAACTCCTTGCTGTTTGAGATAAGCTTCAGCATTTTTAGCAACAGCATTCGTGGGGTCAATAGACAGCAGGTCATTGGTTACACGACGTGCATCTTGCAACATGTCTTTGTTGATGTAATAGAAAATCAAATAACGATCTGCTTCTGTGCGGGCACTCTTCACGTCTTCACTCTGACCAGCGCGCTTGAGAACTTCTTCGTAGAGTTCGCGAACCTTATCCTGCGGTTTGCTTGAATCGGTGATATTGATACGAGCACGCATCAAAACTGCTTGATAATTGTCTGGAGTGCGATCTGCAATGGTCTGGAAGAGTTCATCACCAGCTTTGAAGTACTCAGCCTTCTTTTCTGGGCTAACAGACTTCTCTTGGCTCGCTGCAGCATAAATCTCACCGAGGCGGAAGCTGTCTGCCATTTGTGCCTTATCACCAAGAATTTGCAGATACTTTTGGAAAGCGCCTAGAGCTTCTTCAGGCTGATGATCGCGACGATAGAGCATTGCCAATTCCTTATAACTGGTTGCTTTTGTTGAATCTTTTTCGATAGCCTTCTTATAGTTTGCAATGGCTGTAGGAATATCGTTGCTCTCTGAGGCATAGTTTGCTGCGTATTCGTAGTCTAGAGAGATGTAGAGAGAGTCAGCGAAACGCTTCTCTGTGATATATTTGATACTCTCCTTTGCTTTGTCGAGCTCATAGTTGTTAACATCAGCAAAGAACTGCATACGAGGGAAAATGATATCTTTCGGATCGAGCGGAGCAAACTGCACTGCTTTTTCTTTCAAATCGAAGAATTCAGCAGTAGAATACAGACTCAAACAATAGTTCTCAGCTGCACGAACGTCGATATTTTCTGGTTTTACAGCTGCAAAATATGCTTTATAATTGGCTACTGCATCCTTGAATTTATCAAGATTATAGTTAATGTCGCCCAACTGCTTGCCAACGTCAGCATCGTTAGGATCGAGAGCTTTAATTTTATTGAGCATATCAACAGCAACCGCGGGGTTTACATTTTTATAAACGAAAGCATTGGCACGCATAGCTGTAATATTGTTAGGCTCATAAGCGAGTACCTCGTCATACTTCTGGCCTGCACCACCATAGTCCTTACGAAGCATTGCTACCTGTCCTGCAAAGAAAAGTCCTGGAACGAATTTTGGATCGTTCTGATAGATTTGCTTTGCACACATATTGGCGCAAGGATAAATCTTTGCATTCAGGAAAAAGTCGCCCACATCAATCAGCTTTTGATTGTTGCTCTTAACACTTCTCATCATCTTTTGGAAAACAGTGAAGGCCTTGTCGGGATCGCTAAGTTGAAGTTCAAGAACCTGTTGCGCTTGAGCTTCCAATTCGCCGCTAAGCGGGCTAACCGTATAGCCCTTGTCCATCTGTGCACTTGCGGATACGCCAACGAAGAGCATCGCTGCGAGTGCTAAACCTTTCAGGAAATTACTTTTCATACTATCTTAAAATTTATTGTTCCACAATAAGTCCGTTTTATCCTCACAAACGTTAAGAATAACTATAGTTCATGCTCTTTGCATTCTTTTCGCTGAAGATATAGCTGCAAAAGTAGTAAAAATCTTCGTAGTGAATAAGGTTTGTGAGTTTTTTTGAACTTTATAACGCTTATCCACTGATTCTTGAGCAGTGTACAAAGTTATAGAATTTAACAAAATCTTTAGTTGACATTCACGCTGCGAATCTGTACTGGCATAACAGGAAGCAACTGACTATTGTTGCAGAATATCAACTGTCCTTTTTGTCCTTTCAGCCAGAAATATAGGAGCTTAGGCATAGAGCGTTCGCGGGGATCGGTAGTGATTGCATAGACAGAACGGACCAGAGGATATTGCCCCATAGCTATACAGTATTGGTAAGGACGATAGAACTGTGGATATGCTTCATCGGAACTTGTCACCAGCATCACTCTGACATCGAGGGAATTGAAATTGGGCAATACGTTCTCGCTCTTTCCGCGCAACCAGTCAGTACCAACAACACCAATTGCATTTGGATTTTCCTTGACTGCTTCAATAACTGCCGTATTAGTACCTTGAGCATAAAGATTTCCCTTGAGCTCTTTGCCACCACAAAGGCTATCGCGCATATAACGAACAGTGCTTGACCCTGAATTATCAAAAACTAGACTTAACTTACCTTTTTTCTTACTATCGCGAAGCTGGCTCCAATCAGTAATCTGTCCACTCACAATCTTCTTAACTTCACTAAGACGAATGGTACTATCGGGATTATTCTTATTTATAATAAGCGCAAAAGCTTCACTCGCAATCATAGATTGTGAGGCACTATGGCCCGCTTGCTGTATTTTCTGTAGCTCGCGCGCTGTTAATTTGCGAGTTACTACTATTGAACGCAGAGAATCGTCGACAAGCAAACGAATGGCAGAATCTTCGCTGCAATACAGGGGCAACAAATTAGCTTGAACATGAGACAAGCCAAACTGCTGCAACTGCTCTGCCATTATGGGCTGAAACGTTTCATCTATCGCAATCTTAACATCATTAGATGTTAGCCAACTATTATCAGCTTTCTTTTTACCACCACAGGATGCTAGAAGCAGAAGAGTAGCAGCAAGCAACAAAATTTTCTTCATACTCTAAATTTTATTTGTTTGCCGCAAATTTACATATTTATTTGTAAGTAATAGCAATAGCTTAGATT
>CAUSYJ010000192.1:0-3518 GCA_963535845.1 uncultured Alloprevotella sp. | reverse complement strand
CTTTATAAGGTGTCCCTTTTTATTTTTTTTCTGTCTATACTATAAATCACACGTATTTCTCACACGCAAACGGATAGTGTATTGCCTCTGATTTAAGAGGAATCTATCCTCTTAACCGCAAGAACTGCTAGTATCCCAAATTCTAGGTAAGTCAAAAACTATGATCTAATGACTTTTAAGTAAAAAAAGTTATCGGAATGTTTGTGTAAACCCTGTAGCAATATGTTGTTACAATACAGTTAATTTTGCTCATCTAAGATACGCTATCTTTGGATATAGAGGGAAACTCTTAGATTTTTCTCTTTCTATTCTACCTTAGCTTTGGTGCTATATTGATTTTGCTGCCTTTCACGTTCAATTAATTTGGAATTATTTATTATAAACCCCCTCAAAAAGATTTATGAATCTCATTGAGAGGGGCTTGCTTTTATGCTTTATGCCTATTAGCCCTGCGTCTGCGGATATCTGCTTTCTTTTTTGCTGCACCACTTCCGTGTAAGCCTGTTATATAGGTTTTCTTCTTAGCCTTAGTTTTCACTTTGGCTTCTCCGCTCTTTTTTGAAAGCTTAGAACCTTTAAAGACTATTCCGGTAGTTATGGCTTGTTGAACTTCTTCTTCTCCTACGTGTCTATTCATTTTATTTCATCCTTGTTTAATGATGGAAAAGACGGATACCAGTAAAGGCCATAACAATGCCATATTTATCGCAAGTAGCAATGACATGATCGTCTCTTACGCTGCCACCTGCTTGGGCAACGTAAGCAACACCACTTTTGTGAGCGCGCTCAATGTTGTCTCCAAAGGGGAAGAATGCATCACTGCCTAGACATACTCCAGTGTTCTTTGCAATCCATTCTTTCTTTTCTTCTCGCGTCAACACCTCTGGCTTTTCTGTAAAGAACTTTTGCCATTCTCCATCTTTAAGGACATCTTCATATTCTTCACTGATGTATATGTCAATAGTGTTGTCACGGTCTGCTCTTCTTATCTTTTCCACCCAAGGTAGATTCATTACTTTAGGATGTTGGCGAAGCCACCAAATATCAGCCTTATTTCCTGCTAGTCTTGTACAGTGAATTCGGCTCTGTTGCCCAGCACCAATGCCGATCGCTTGTCCATCCTTTACATAGCAGACCGAATTACTCTGCGTGTATTTTAGGATGATTAGTGCAATCTTTAAGTCACGCTTTGCTTCTTCAGATAAATCCTTGTTATTTGTTGGAATATTATCAAAGAGATTATCATTTGTCAAATCAACTTCGTTGCGGCCTTGCTCGAAAGTGATTCCAAAAACCTGTTTCTGCTCAATAGGCTCAGGTTTGTAATTTGTGTCGATTTGAATAACGTTGTATGTACCCTTTCTTTTTTCGCGTAGAACCTCTAAAGCCTCTTCTGTATAACTTGGCGCAATGACACCGTCACTCACTTCTCGCTTGATAAGTAGAGCAGTAGCTTTATCGCAGGTGTCGCTCAGGGCAATAAAATCACCATAGGATGACATACGGTCAGCACCTCGGGCTCTCGCATAGGCAGAAGCTATTGAAGTTAATTCGAAATCCACATCATCTACCCAGTAGATTTTACGAAGTGTTTCATCTAGTGGCAATCCGATGGCGGCTCCTGCAGGTGAAACGTGTTTGAAACTCGCTGCTGCAGGGATTCCTGTAGCCTCTTTGAGTTCTTTTACAAGTTGCCAGCCATTGAGCGCATCAAGAAAGTTGATGTAGCCAGGGCGACCATTAAGTACTGTAACAGGGAGTTCTCCGTTTTTAATAAAAATACGGGCTGGTTTTTGGTTGGGGTTGCAACCATACTTTAAAGCCAATTCTTGCATAATGAAGATTGAATGATAAATTCGTTGCGAAGTTAGTGAAAAATGTGCGATAATTCTTTTTTAGGAAACAAAAACAAAAGCGGATTCCTCGAAGATGAAATCTTCGGAAATCCGCTATATCTATTTTATTGAAATATTCTTTTATTTCTTCTTTGGATTGCTCAATTCAACGGTGAAACTCTTGTTATATCCTGTCTGGGTTTTTGCGCGAATCCATAGGACGCGATCCGTTGACATATTTGCACGCTTCACAGCATCATAGAAGTCGTCAGTAGAGTTCAAATCCTTATCGTTGACGCGCATTAAGATGACACCTTTAGTGATTCCTGCTTCTTTCATTTTACCATCGCGTACGGCTGTTACCATAAGTCCATGGCTGAGTGCCAACTCTTCTTTCTCGCTAGCAGTGAGTTTTCTCAGTGCTATACCTAGCTGCTCATCATCGATATTTTCAACTGCTGTGGTAGTGCCTTGCTGGTTGCGAAGTGTGAGAGATGTTGTTGTGTTTCTTTTGTTTCTAAGATACGTTACACTGATTTTATCACCAGGACGATGATTAGCTAGGATTTCGTTTAGCTCTCCAAACTTGGTTACTTTCTTGCCGTCCACAGCTGTAATAACATCTCCCTCTTTGATCCCTGCAGCATGTGCAGCGCCATCGGAAGATACTTCGCCAACGTAAACTCCCTCGGTTGTACCCAGTTCAACTTCTTTTCCTTTTTCTTTCTGTGCATCGATATAGTTGATAACGTCTTGGCCACTAATTCCCATCAAAGCGCGTTGCACTGTTCCAAACTTTCGAAGATCAGCCACTACCTTGTTCATAATGCTTACGGGAATGGCGAAACCATAACCAGAGTAGGAACCTGTTTGTGAATAAATCATATTGTTGATTCCCACAAGTTCTCCGCGTGCGTTGACCAAAGCTCCGCCAGAGTTTCCTGGATTGATGGCAGCATCGGTCTGAATACTTGATTCAACAGCATTACCTCCTGTTGTACGAGCTTTGGCACTGACAATACCAGCTGTTACAGTTGAAGTTAAACTAAAGGGGTTGCCAATAGCAAGAACCCATTCTCCTAAACGCAGGTTGTCCGAATTGCCAATGGTGATAGCCTGTAGGTCTTTTGCTTCAATTTTGATTAATGCTAAGTCAGAATTCTTGTCTGTACCAATGATGCGTGCTTTAAACTCTCGATTATCATTGAGTTTTACGATCATCTCTGTAGCACCTTCCACAACGTGGTTATTTGTTACGATATACCCATCGCTTGTTAGAATAACGCCTGAGCCTGCTCCTTTGCGATCAGGTTCTTTATAGGTTCTTTGTTGAGAATCTCCACCGTTACCACGTCCAAAGAAGTCTCCGAAGAAATCCTCAAAAGGATTAGAATATTGTACAGTCCGTGATGAGCCCTCCACTGTCACTTTTATATAAACTACGGAATTGATTGCTTTTTCTGCAGCATAAGTTAAGTCTGGGAGGTTTTGATAAGTTGCGGGTACAGCATTTGTCTCAGAAATAGCAGTAGCGCCTATAGCTGCTGATTGTGCAGAATCATTGATGGTAGATTTAGCAATCATCGTTGCGGGCCATCCTAATGAAAAGGCCACTGCGGCTAACATAAATCCTTTTTTCATAATTAATTTGTTTATTATATGTTGATTTAGTTATGTGTAATA
>CAUSYJ010000191.1:0-3542 GCA_963535845.1 uncultured Alloprevotella sp. | reverse complement strand
CCCCAGTGGTACTGAACCTAAAATTAAATTCTATATTGAAGTTAAAGGTGATCTTGCTTCTGCTGCTGAATATGACCAAGCATGCCAACAGGCTGAAGTCAAAGTGGCTGCTATTGTGAAAGATTTGAATATAAGCGAATAACTTAGAAAGGAGGGGAAGGAGATCTTCTTTTCCCTCCTCTTTATTATTCAATGATACTAGCTGGACTGTCCGCAATCTCATTGCCTGGGCAGTTTTATGGTTGGGACTAACAGGTAAGACGTATTTGTCAGTTAGAGCTCTGTGGCTTCTATATGATGACTGCGACCTACTTGTTTCTGTGTTTTTATGGTTGTGAAGGGGCAAGAAGACTCTTTCTAAAAACTTGTTTCTGTTCAGATTGATAGTATATGAAATACTTCATTTTTTGTAGAGATCAATTATTATTGACCGATAAAGGTACTTTACCCATTGGAGATACTCCTCCTATACTCCTTGAAGATTGGCAAAAAACTCATCCTCTCCCAACGATGGACGGTATGCCTTGCTGTTGGGCGTCTATAGATGTTCCTATATCTGAGAGTGGTTTTCAGATGGTAGGATTGCGCCAATCCTATTCAATTCTTTCACTTTCGGATTATCTCATGGCAGGGAAAGCCTATGAATTGCTATATTGGGATACAAATACAAAGTTTTGTGGAGTTTGTGGAGCACCTATGAAGTTTCATACAGATATATCTAAGCGTTGCACTTGTTGTGGCAAAGAAGTTTGGCCTTCTTTAGCTGTGGCCATCATAGTGGCTGTGCAGCGTAACGATGAGATTCTTTTAGTACAGAGTAATAAATTCCGTGCTGATTATATGGGTTTGGTTGCAGGCTTTGTCGAAACAGGAGAAACTTTGGAAGATTGTGTGCGCAGAGAAGTGAAAGAGGAAACACATATAGAAATAGACAATATCCGCTATTTTGGTAATCAACCTTGGCCTTATCCATCAGGATTGATGATCGGTTTTAAGGCAGACTATGTTAGTGGAGAAATACAAATACAGCGTTCTGAATTGACAAAAGGTGGATGGTTTAAGTCGGATAATTTACCTAATATTCCATCCAAACTTTCAATAGCACGGATGTTGATAGACAGTTTTGTGAAGGAACAAAGTGGACATGATTTAGATGTCAATGGATTCTAAGATGTTTTATATACTTTTTGAGTTGCTCTTAACGTTAAGTGTATTATAAAAACCTCTTTACGCTCTATTACATAAAAGTTTATAGCAGATATGCAAAGATTGGATAATCATATATGCGGGATTCGAAACGGTGGTCATTCGCTAGAAGCTCACCGCGCAATTTGGGCCTTGGCTCATATGAGACATTTAGGACTTTCCTTCAAAGATGCTGAAAAAATTCGGACTTTTTTGAAAAAAAGAATGGCTGAAGGGGCTGTTACTGAAGATGTCTTTGGGCTGAATCGCGTTGTACTAAGTTTGCAAACTTGCCTTCTTGCTTCTTCTGAAATAGGATTGCGGGGCCATGCCCTTGTGGCTTGTATCCTTCGTTCATTAGTCTTTGAAACTACCAAGTTAGATGAGGTGGAGAAAGTTTTTGGTAGCGATGTTAGAATTGCACTACATGCTTTTCTGCGTATCGAAAGTTTGTTGGATACAAAGATAGAGACCATGGAAACAGATAGTTTCCGCAATCTTTTTGTAGCTCAATGTGGAGATATGCGCGTCATTCTTCTACTCATCGCTGATTGCGTCAATAAGATGCGCTTGGTTCGTAATGCACACGATAAGGAATCTAGGCGAGTTTTGTCAATTGAAGCAGCCTATATTTACGCTCCGTTGGCTCATAAGCTTGGTCTTTACACACTGAAAAGCGAATTGGAAGATCTGAGCCTGAAGTATATGGAGTCTGAAGCATACTATCATATAAAAGAAAAGCTCAATGCAACGAAACGTGCACGCGATTCATATATCGAACGCTTCATAGCTCCTCTGCGCGACCGCTTGGAAGAGGAAGGAATCTCTTGCCATATAAAAGGGCGCACAAAGAGCATTCATTCCATCTGGCAAAAGATGAAGAAGCAGCATTGTGCCTTCGAAGGTGTCTATGATTTATTCGCAATTCGAGTGATCATTGATGCGCCTTTTGAAAAAGAAAAGGAACTATGCTGGAAAGTATTCTCTCTTATAACATATAAGTATGAGTCTAACTTACGTCGCTTACGAGATTGGCTTACAGTACCTAAGAGTAACGGATATGAGAGCCTCCATATAACAGTTCGTGGTCCTGAAGATAAATGGGTGGAGGTGCAAATCCGCACGTCTCGTATGGATGAGATCGCTGAACATGGTCTGGCTGCACATTGGCGTTACAAGGGTGTCAAGGCTTCGGATAGAGGCGTTGATTCTTGGTTGGCTAATATCCGAGAGGCTTTAGAACAAGGCGATGAGTCGCAGTTGTCGAAGAGTTTGGGCTCTGATCTTCATGAAGGCTCTGTTTATGTCTTTTCTCCTAAAGGAGATTTATATAAATTGCCAGAAGGGGCAATAGTTCTTGATTTTGCCTATTTGATACACACTAATGTGGGTGACCATTGTGTGGGAGCTCGTATTGCTGGTCGTAATGTATCAATCCGTCAACCGCTAGAAAGTGGACAAAAGGTCGAGATTATAACGTCGACTTCTCAAACTCCGAAAATGGAGTGGGTGAATTGGGTGGTATCTTCACGTGCTAAGGCAAAGATACGTTCTAGTGTGAATGACTTGCAGGCTACAGACGGGAATTTTGCTCGAGAAGTGTTGGAGCGCAAGCTGAAGAATCGGAAAATCACATGGGACGAATCTGCTTGGAATATTGCAATTAAGAAATTGGGCTTTAAAGAAGCTAATGAGTTCTACAAATCTATAGCGGATAATCGTTTAGATCTGAATTCTGTAATAGAGCAATATCTTGAGATTCTTAATCGTACCCACAATGCGCAAGAACATCTTGTGCAACGAAGTGCTGAAGAGTTTAGTCTTGAAAAGAGTTTTATAGCTAATGTTGCCACACCAGATGATGTTTTGGTTATAGACAATGAACTCAAAGGGCTGCATTTCCAAATGGCTCATTGTTGTAATCCAGTGTATGGGGATGAAGTTTTCGGTTTTGTTACTGTGAGTGGAGGTATCAAGATACATCGAAATAATTGTCCTAATGCTCCTGCTCTCCGTCAGCGCTTTCCGTACAGAATTGTGCGTGCCCGTTGGGCAGGAAAAGGGAAAGGGCAGTATCCTATCGTACTGAATGTGGTTGGTCAGGACGACTTAGGTATTGTTAACAATATAACTTCTGTCATTTCAAAGGAAGAACATATTATGCTCCGAAGTATAAATATAGATTCTCATGATGGCTTGTTTAGCGGTATGCTTACGGTTTTAGTTGATGATACGCAAGTGCTCAACGCTTTAATTCGTAAGTTAAGGACAGTAAGAGGAGTGAAGGCTGTTTCTCGTTCTTAAACCAAAAGAAAAAGTATAAAATAAATATGTCTGACGGAAATTTTAATAGGAAC
>CAUSYJ010000190.1:0-3560 GCA_963535845.1 uncultured Alloprevotella sp. | reverse complement strand
AAATTTTATTTTCTATACTACAAATTTTATTTTCTCCTTGAGAAATTGAAAATACAATAAGGGAATTTTTGAATGTAATAAGGATGTTAGCTGATTCCTTTATTGTATTTTGAGACGGAATAAGGGGAAAAATGACTTTTTAGGAGAGAAAAGTGGGGGTCTTTGAGCTGTTGAGTCGGTTCTTAAAGATAAAAATGATAGTGTGGCTTCATTTTTTTGACGTGAAGCATCTGCTTGTGAGCTGGAATGCGAGAGTCGTTTGTCAAATAATAATACCGAAAATAAGAAGGCTGTTACTTGTCTTTGCAACTGACGAACCTAATTGTGCAATACTTTTAGCAAAGAAAAGATGGGATGAGAGCTTGTCTTGACGAAAGAAAAGGGGAGGGACGTTAGGAAGAGGATACAAAGAAGGCTGCATCGATGATGTGATGAAACTCCGAGCTAAAATAAGGATTTGAGCGCCACTCCGTCTCTGTAATCCGACCCCGCCGAAACGTGTCGGCCCGCCATTGACGAAGGAAGCATTCTCGGTATTTCTAGTAATTATTGATGAGTATCCCGATCAAACCGATGCAGCCAAATATGTCTAAGTTGTAGGGCTTGGAGGTGTTCCACAGCTCCCTTAACTTGTTGCTGCAAATATATGCTTTTTCTTTTCTTATCTCCAAACAGAAAAAGAGAAAATTTTAGCTTCTTACAATTATTTTTGTTTTTCGTTTCGTTTGATAATACTTTTTGTATATTTGCCCTTTGGGGCATATTGATAAAGTATAGATGTGCTTCTGTAAGTGGTTGAACCATACAAAAAATGTGCTAATGTATCTGCTTTCGCTAAAACGAAATCCTACATTAGCACATTTCTGTTATTCAGTACCTGAGTCTCTTTCTTATACGCTTCCTATAATGTCGTGAATATCCTTTACTCCGTGAGCATCGAGCCAAGTGTTAATGCCGTCGATTACTTTCATAGTGACTGCGGGATCAAGGAAATTAGCTGTTCCAATTTGGATGGCTGTAGCGCCAGCCATGAGAAATTCCAGAGCGTCTGTGGCGTTGCTGATACCTCCTAAGCCAATGACAGGAATTTTTACAGCTTTTGCCACTTGCCACACCATGCGCAGAGCCACAGGTTTGATACATGGGCCGCTCAACCCACCCGTCCCGATACTTAGACGAGAGCAACGGTGCTCGATGTCAATGCTCATTCCCATTAGTGTATTGATGAGCGAAACACTATCCGCTCCCTCGGCTTCTACAGCCCGTGCAATCTCTGTGATATCGGTCACGTTGGGCGATAGTTTTACGATGAGTGTCTTGGGGTATCTTTGACGCACTGCTTTCACAACACTGGCGGCTGCCGTGCAGGAAGTTCCGAAGGACATTCCTCCATCTTTCACGTTGGGGCAAGAGATGTTGAGTTCAATGCCTGGTATGTTGTCCAATTCGGCTATGCGCGCAGCACATTCAGCATAATCTTCGGGCGAAGAACCGCTCACATTGACCAGTACGTTTGTTTTTAAATTCTTTACTGCATCATAAATATGCGTGCAAAAGTAGTCTGCACCCTTGTTTTGTAGTCCAACGCAGTTGAGCATCCCTTGTGCTGTCTCAGCCATGCGCGGATAGTCGTTGCCCTCTCGCGGATTTAGCGTAGTTCCTTTTACAATAATTCCTCCTAAGCGGTCTAAATCGACAAGATCTGCAAATTCAAAGCCATAGCCAAAGGTTCCGCTGGCCGTCATGACAGGATTCTGGAGTTGGAGATTCCCTATATTTACTTGTAACTGTGCCATAATCTTACCAGTCTAAGTCGTTAATATCAAACACAGGACCTTCTGTGCAAACGCAGCGGTTGCCTTGCACGGTTTTTTCAACGCAGCAAAGACACGCACCTAAGCCGCAAGCCATCATGTTTTCAAGTGATGCTTCGCAATAGATATTGTGTTGTTTAGCAAAGGCTGCCACTGCCTTCATCATCGGTTTTGGGCCACAAGTGTAAATGGAATGAAAATCTTCTTGTAGTACACTGTGATTCGTGACAAAGCCTTTTGTGTCGAGACTTCCGTCTTCCGTTGTGCAGCAAAGGCGACCATATTTTTCAAAATGCTCGCGTTGCAAAATATCGCCTTCTGTCTTTCCTCCCAGCAAGAACACCGGCTCGTGACCGGCATCACGCAAGAGTTTTCCAAAATAGAGAAGTGGAGCTGTTCCTACGCCACCTCCAATGAGAAGTAGGCGTTGATGAGGTTCGGAAGGCATAGAGAAGCCTCGGCCTAAGGGGTAAAGACAATTCAGCTTGTCGCCTTCACGCATCTTTGTGAGAATTTCAGTGCCTTTGCCCACAGCGTGAACCAATAGCCATAGCTCGTTGCTGTCGCGGTCTACAAAATTGATAGAGATGGGGCGGCGAAGAAATGTTTCTGGCGAACCGTCAACGCGAATCTCTACAAATTGTCCGGGTTGCATTTCTGGAAAAACTTCTTTGTCGGTCAGACGGAGTACTGCGTAGCCAGGACGAAGAAGTTCAACGGCACGCACCTGTAAGTCTTTTAGATGTTTCATCGGTGATGATTAATACAATAAAGAGAGTGTGCTGCAAAATTACATGTTTTTATTGTAAAAGCTATATAAATAAGGAAGAGGCGCGTGTCTTGGCCTTTGAAAACGATAAAAATATGTACTTTTGCCCTATGGCACAATTAGAAATATGTACAGGAAGTTATGAAAGCGCATTGGCGGCTCTTCACGGAGGGGCTGACCGAGTAGAACTCTGTTCAGGACTTGAGGAGGGAGGCATCACTCCATCATTAGGACTTGTTCGCGCTGTTTGCAAATTACAGGGGATTCGTAAGCACGTGCTTATTCGTCCTCGAGGAGGCGACTTCCTTTATACGCCTGCTGAGCAGGAAATTATGATAGACGACGTTTTCGCTGCGCGCGAAGCAGGAGTGGATGGTGTTGTTATAGGTGGACTTACTGCTGCTGGCGATATAGATATGGCTTTCTGTCGGAAACTGATGGATGCTGCTGGCTCTTTAAGTGTTACTTTTCATCGGGCTTTCGATGTTTGCCGAGATGCGTCTCTTGCTCTTGAACAGATTATAGATTTAGGGTGTACGCGCCTTCTTACTTCTGGGCAAGCTGCAACGGCTGAAGCTGGAATTCCTGTTCTTTGTCAATTGGTGCAGCAGGCCGCGGGGCGTATCACAATTATGCCAGGTAGCGGAGTTGGATCCCAAAATGCAGCAAGAATTCTCCAACAAACTGGAGCTACAGAGATTCATGCTTCTGCGCGTTCGGATTTTCATAGTAAAATGGAGTATCGACACGGTGGAGTAGGTATGGGGCGAAAAGATGCAGATGAATATATCTGGAAAGAGACCGCTGAAGAGGTTGTAAGGGCTATTAAACAGGAAATTTTGTAAGGAAAAGAAAAAAAATGCGCAAAAGTTTGGTAGTTATAATAATTTCCTCTACTTTTGCACTCGCAATTCAGAAATGAGGGCGCTTAGCTCAGCTGGTTTAGAGCGTCTGCCTTACAAGCAGAGGGTCGGCGG
>CAUSYJ010000189.1:0-3570 GCA_963535845.1 uncultured Alloprevotella sp. | reverse complement strand
TTTATTGGCTTCTTGCTTTACCCAAGCAGCTAAATTCCTCCAGCAAGAAAGAGGAAATATGGTCTATCATGCTTTGTTGGTGTCGGCAGACAAAGGTGTCATGTTCCCATTTGTCATTAAAGCCATGCGTAATGGTATGGAACAAGATGGACTAAACCTATTGGCAAAATCTCTGGAACAAATATTCTTGCGCAATCGTATTATCGGTACTCGTGCTAATTTACTGTGGCGTCTCAATAAATGCTATCAGGAAATGGGATCTAATGCCATGACGGTTGTCAATCATATTGAATGGATGAAAAACCGAAATGATTGGTGGGGATATTGGAATAATGAAGAGCTTGCTCGTTGCCTCAATATGGGGATGAATCATCAAACCGCAAAGTTTCTCTTATGGAAATACGAAAACTATCTGATAGCCAGCGGAAAGTCTGGTTATAGTCCTGTCAGATATGACAGCATTGAGACTCCACACCTCGAGCACATCGCACCACAAACCGAAAACAAAGAAGCTGATAATGGTTATTGCCCTTATGATGAAGACTTCTATAACCGATATTTGGAATGTTTGGGCAACTACTTGCTGCTGTCTGGCAGTCATAATATGTCATTGAGCAATGGCAGATTTCAGATAAAGCGTGAAAGCTATACACACTTACAACAGCAGTTGGAAGTTCAGCGAATGACGGCGCAAGACCAACTTTGGGATAAAGATAAAATCCGCCAGCGTCACACAAAGATCGTTGATTACTTAATGCAAATACTTTAAATATAAATTTTATGGGGAATAAATTGGAAAAGGCTATTGAATGGTGTATCTTTCAAAGTCGATGGCTTCAAGTTCCTGTGTATCTTGGTATGTGCGTAGTGATGGGAATGTATTCTTACGTTTTTTGTAAAGAAGTTGTACATAGCTTGATACATATAGGGACGTTCACAGAAGAAACCATCCTGATGTTGGCTATAGGTATGGTGGATGTTTCTATGGTTTTGAATCTAATCATTGTGTGCGTAATTGGTGGATACTGGTCGTTTGTCAGCAGATTGGAGATTATCGAGAAGGACAAGGATAGTAATCAGTTTGGTTATCTTGGTAAGATAAATCCCAATGCCTTAAAGCACAAGCTGATGATATCGCTCATTAGTATTTCTGCCGTCCATTTGTTGGAAACATTTGTAGCTGAGAATATTGACACACAACACACGATTATGCAAATCAGTATTCATGTCGTATTCGTTTTATCCGCTTTGGGTATTACATACATGGATAAAATAGGGCATGCAGAACATTAAATAACGGATAGAGAGGAATGTTCGGGTGGAAGAAAATGTAAACGTTTATAGCTACATTTCTGCCATTCGTTTTATCTCATTTCTTCTCCATGGGTCAATCCGTATCCTTTGAACTCTTCAGACCAGTAATTTTACCACAACTTTGTGTTCCGATTTTTATTCCATTCTGCAATATTAGGCAAACTAAAAGGGATAGTTACACGATAGTAACTATCCCTTGCTTTTATCTTTCTTCGCTATGAAGCGATGGGGTTGGCTTACATCATGCCGCCCATGCCGGGAGCGGGCATTGCGGGAGCAGGATTTTCTTCCTTCTTGTCGCAGATGACACACTCGGTGGTGAGGAACATACCAGCAACAGAAGCAGCGTTCTCAAGTGCAACGCGAGCCACCTTTGCGGGGTCAACAACACCAGCAGCGCGGAGGTCTTCGTACTTCTCGGTCTTGGCGTTGTAGCCATAGTTGCCCTCGCCCTCGCGAACGTTGTTTACAACCACAGCACCCTCGATGCCAGCATTGTAGCAAATCTGGCGGAGTGGTTCTTCAATAGCGCGGCGGATGATAGCGATACCCGTCTGTTCGTCCTGGTTGTCGCCCTTCAGATCGTCAAGAGCCTTCTGTGCGCGGATGTAGCTCACGCCACCACCCGTCACGATACCTTCCTCGATAGCTGCACGCGTAGCGCAGAGAGCATCGTCGCAGCGGTCTTTCTTCTCCTTCTGTTCAGTTTCAGACGCAGCACCCACTTCGAGAACGCAAACGCCACCGCTCAATTTTGCAAGGCGTTCCTGGAGTTTCTCCTTGTCGTAGGAAGAAGTGCTGTTAGCAATTTCGTTCTTGATTTGGTTGATACGATCCTGAATCAAGTTCTTCTGACCTGCACCGTTCACGATGGTTGTGTTCTCCTTAGAGATGGTCACCTTATCGGCAGAACCGAGCATTTCGAGCGTAGTCTGTTCGAGCTTCAAGCCCTTCTCTTCGCTCACAACAACGCCACCCGTCAGCACAGCAATGTCCTCCAGCATAGCCTTGCGGCGATCGCCGAAGCCCGGAGCTTTCACAGCGCAAATCTTCAAGCTACCACGCAGGCGGTTTACTACGAGCGTAGTCAGTGCCTCGCTGTCCACATCCTCAGCAATAACGAGGAGAGGACGGCCGCTTTGTGCTGCTGGTTCGAGCACGGGGAGGAAATCCTTCAAGTTAGAAATCTTCTTGTCGTAGATGAGGATGTACGGCTTCTCCATGTCGCACTGCATCTTTTCAGAATCGGTTACGAAGTAGGGAGAGAGGTAACCGCGGTCGAACTGCATACCTTCCACAGTCTTGAGCACGGTGTCGCGACCCTTTGCGTCCTCAATGGTGATAACACCATTCACGCTGACAGCGCGCATACCATCGGCAATGAGCTTACCAATTTCAGCATCGTTGTTAGCAGAGATGCTTGCCACCTGCTCAATCTTCTCGTAGCTTTCGCCCACTTGTTCAGCCTGTGCCTTAATGCCTTCTACCACTTTTGCCACAGCCTTGTCCATACCGCGCTTTAGGTCGAGCGGGTTAGCACCAGCTGCCACATTTCTCATACCCTCTGTCAGGATGGCCTGCGTCAGGACGGTAGCAGTAGTAGTACCATCGCCGGCATCGTCGCCCGTCTTGCTTGCAACGCTCTTCACGAGCTGTGCGCCAGCATTCTCGAAACTGTCTTCCAGTTCGATTTCTTTTGCCACTGTAACGCCATCTTTCGTGATGCGCGGAGCACCAAATTTCTTGTCGATAACCACATTGCGGCCTTTAGGGCCGAGGGTTACTTTCACTGCGTTTGCCAAAGCGTTAGCACCTTCGCGGAGCGCTTCGCGCGCATCCACATTGTATCTGATATCTTTTGCCATGATAAATCTTTATTTTGAAATGTATAATGTTAGTTCTTGAAAACGATTATTTCACTACTGCCAAAACGTCACTCTGACGCATGATGAGGAAATTTTCGCCGTCCAGTTCCACTTCCGTACCGCTATATTTTCCATAGAGTACCTTATCGCCCACTTTCAGAACCATTTCCTCGTCTTTTGTGCCTTGCCCAACGGCCAGCACCTTACCTTCGATGGGACGTTCTTTCTTTGCGGTGTCGGGGATGATAATGCCACCGGCTGTTTTCTCTTCAGCCTCTTGTGGCTGCACCAGAACTCTGTCTGCTAATGGTTGAATGTTCATAATACTTGTATTTTAGTTTTGGTTATTTACGTATTTGTTTGCGACAATGCCTTTATACTAAAAGCGTGC
>CAUSYJ010000188.1:0-3576 GCA_963535845.1 uncultured Alloprevotella sp. | reverse complement strand
CACCACACAGCAGCAGTGAAAAATATTTTAGTTTCATAATGTCTTTTTTATTAAAGAGTACATTTAGATTGATGCGGAATAGAACTTTTCCGCTCTTTTCTCAGCGAGTTATGAGAGTTAGAAAGTGACACTTACACCAACAGACCATGTCTTAGAGAGCGGATAAGTCTTGCTGAAACCATGAGTTCTATTATCTTTAGTATCTGCGTCGATGAGTTCGGGATCGCCCATCTTGGTGAACTTAGTGAAAGTGAGGAGATTCTCAGCCGAAACAAAGAAGCGAACTTTCTGAACATAGAAACGCTGTGTCAGTGCTTCTGGGAGAGTGTAGCCCAACGTAACGTTCTTCAGACGGCAGTAAGCTGCATTCTGCAAGTAGCGAGTTTGTGCTTGCTGGTTCTTCTGTGTGCTCCAATCAGGTTCGGGATAGTAAGCGTTGAGATTCTGTCCGAGCGGATCGTTTGCATCGGCACGGAAGTAGTCGAGATGCTTCTTGAACGCAACGCTCTGCCACTTACCGCCGCTGGCACCCCAGAACATAACACCTCTGCTACCTGCACCGGGCCAATAATCGCGCTTCAGAACGCCTTGGAAGAATACTTTCAAGTCGAAGCCTTTATAGCTGGCTGTGAGGTTCAGACCGAAGTTGTAGCGCGGAGTGGAGTTACCAATAATCTTGCGGTCACCAGGATCGTTCGCCGTATTCTGACCAGTATTGATCTTCTTATCACCATTAAGGTCTTTGTACATAATGTCACCAGCGCGCCAATTAGAACCAAGCGCATCTTGGTTAGCATTCTTCAGGTGAGCATCCATCTCTTCCTGAGTCTTAGCCATACCTTCTGTAACATAGCCCCAAATATCGCCTAAGTGAGCACCCTTATAGTATGTCTGAGAGAGATCTTTCGCTGCATTGGGATAACGATCGATAACCACTTGATTGTCGCTCAGCATGAGGTCGGCACCATAGAAGAAATCGTTGATATGATCGCGCCATCCGAGCGTAAGTTCCCAACCCTTTGAGGTCATATCGAGGTTGTTCACCTTAGGAACAGCCGTACCGAGTACATCAGGAAGCTCAGGAGCAGGACCTACCATGTCCAAAGTTTTGCGTTGGAAGTAAGTGAAGCTGGTCGTCAAGCGATTGTTGAAAGCACCGAAGTCAACACCGAGATCCCATGTGCGGGTCTTTTCCCATGTGAGCAATGCACTGACGAGAGCTGGTTCGGAAGCCAGATTCTGCTTCTCTCCATTGAGCAACCAGTTACCGGCATTTGCACTATAACCAATAGTAGAATAGAAGGGGTACCAGTTGTCCGTGTTTTGGTTACCGAGCTTACCCCAAGTGAAACGGAGCTTCAAGTTGTTGATCTTATCTTCGATAGGTTTCCAGAAGTTTTCTTTAGAAACATTCCAACCTAAAGAGAAGCTGGGGAAGAGATTCCAACGCTTTGATCTGATGAAGCGAGAAGAACCGTCGTAGCGAAGACTAGCTTCTACCAAGTAGCGTTCAGCATAGTTGTAGTTCAAACGACCAAAGAAACCTGCTGTTGACCAACTTGCCAAACCACCTGCAACACGCGGATTGGTGGAAGTAGTGTTCAGTGTAGGCACTCTAGAAAGAATACCATCACGAGAACCTGTCACATTGCGATAGTGGAACCATTCGCTCTGGAAACCAGCCATCACCTTGAAGTTGTGATCTCCAAAACTGTGAAGGTAAGTTGAATAGATATTCGGATTGAAATAGTTAGACTTGTAAGCGTATTCCGTTACGGAAGAAGTCTGATTGTCTGTTGCGTATGGATTGTTATTAACATCCCAAGCGTAAACCGTCTGATAATCTTCGTGACGGAAAGTGGTGCTTGCGCGATAGTTCAATTCAGTATTGATCGTCCAGTTCTTGATAGGTTCAAGAATGAGTGAGAACTGCTGATCCAGATTATCCTGCTGAATATTGTAAAGACCACCACGATTAAGCATTTCGTAGTAAGATTCGCGTACGGGGTGTCCATTTGGGTCAATAGTCGGAACAATCGGCCAGTAACGGCACGCATTGTGATAGAAGAGAGAAGTAACAAACGACGGACGTTCAAAATCCTCACGGTTGAAGCGAGTAGTATAGCCGAAGTGTGCCCACGGAGCCAGCTCACTATTGATGCGCCCTGTGAAGGCATAGCGGTTGCGGTCGTCCTTAGCTTGCTTAAGCATACCATTGCGCTGTAGGTAGTTAGCAGAGAAGTAGTATTGCATCTTTTGACTACCGCCTGAAATACTCAGCGTGTGCTCTTGTGAGAAACTATTGCCGAAGTGGTATTTCAGCCAATCGGTGTTGCCTGATGGGAGCAGATCAAGATTGTCCCAAACCTCCCAACGGTTACTCTTTGGGTTGGCGTACATTGTGGGGCCACCTTTTCCCGCAAGATTGTCTTTAATCTGCTGCAACTTAGCATCTGTAAACATGGTGCTATGTCCAGCTGCATTGAAGAAGAGAGCATACTCATAGGAGTTCATCATCTCCGGCATATTGAGTGGAGAGTTGAAACGGAATGAGTTGTTGTAGTTGATCGATACCTTACCCTCTTTACCTTTCTTCGTTGTAACGAGAACAACACCACCTGCTGCGCGTGAACCATAAATAGAGGAGGTACTCGCATCTTTCAGGATAGAGATGTTTTGAATGTCTTGAGGGTTGAGGGTTGAGATGTCGCCCTCCATACCGTCGATGAGGACAAGCGGAGTTACGGAAGAACCAGAACCGATAGTTCCTTTACCACGAATATTGAAGTTTAAATCAGAATCGAGTGCACCACCGCCTGAACCTACGGCGAAGTTCATACCAGGCACAACACCTTGCAGTGCTTCAACAGTGCTATTAACAGGACGAGCTTGGATTTCTTTTGCGCTAACGGTAGAGATAGAACCTGTCATATTGACACGTTTCTGCGTACCGAAGCCCACTACTACTGCTTCGCCCAATGTATTGTCTTTTTCTTGAAGAGTGACTTTTAGTGGACCACCATTCCACGTCACCTCTTGTGTGTCATAGCCTAAGAAGGAGATGACTACAACAGAGCCTTTTTTCACTCCTGGAATAGAGAAAGAACCGTCGTCCTTGGTGACGGAAACACGGCCCGAATTCTTAACTCGCACAGCGGCGCCCATTACAGGTTCGCCATTAGCGTCTGTTACTACGCCTTGTAGCGCATCTTGCTGCTGCGTGATAGTCATCGTTGGTCGGACACTTGACGCCAAAACTTCTGGTGCCAATCCACCACCCATAACCGTCAGAAGCAAAAACGCTCCGAATGAATTTGAGAGATGAGACATAGGTGAAGATGATTAAAAGGTTTGTTACTTTATTTTGTTTGATTAGGTTTTTGTTTTGTTTCTTGTCAGGTCTCTTCGTTCTTTGTGAAATAACTATGCTAGAGAGTCATCCTTCTTTGAGTTTTTGTATTTTCTATAACTCACTTCATAACGAATGTTTGTTAACTTGACTTTGCAAATATATATCTTTATCTAAATCTCTTGTATATTTTTTGCAGAAATTTTTATTTTATTTTGCACTAAAGC
>CAUSYJ010000187.1:0-3577 GCA_963535845.1 uncultured Alloprevotella sp. | reverse complement strand
GAGTAGGTCGTATACATCTTCTCTTATTTGTTCTGAACTCAATCCAGTGTTTTGTATGCGTTTCTGTACATCGGGGCTGACTAATTTATACTTTGCAAACTCACTAACACTTTCGAGTATACGTTCTTGTCCAAAGCGCCAGTGAGAACCGATTGCAGGGTAGAATATTTCTCCTGTGATTGGATGTTGTATTGCAAAAGTTGATGGGTGTTGTTTATTTCCAGAGATATTGCCACTAGCGCTTCGATTGTCTGAATACCAAACTCCACGTTTGTCGCCGTCTGGATTTTTAAATCGATTATCAACAAACTTACTAAGCGCTTCCCTTTTTAATAAAGGCTTTACTGATTTTGAATAAACAAGAATCACATCATGGCTTACGGAAAATTTACTATAGTTTGAATTTTCAGTAGGGTCATTCTTCGTTGAATCGGCCTTTTGCCAAACAACTTCTGTTTGGAAATTCTCCAGTCCAAAAACCTCATCGAGAAGCATTCTCATACGATGAATTTGTGCTAA
Source organism: uncultured Alloprevotella sp. (assembly GCA_963535845.1). Lineage (GTDB taxonomy): Bacteria > Bacteroidota > Bacteroidia > Bacteroidales > Bacteroidaceae > Alloprevotella. Next base: position 3,058 of record CAUSYJ010000187.1, on the reverse strand, counting down.
ATCCAAATGGATCCAGATTGTTCCTTCTGTATCTAGCAATTTACGAAGATTGAGTAGTCTGTCTCTCATTAAAGTTAGCCAAATTGAATTCTCAAGATTATCCTCATATGACTTAAATGTCTGTTCTGTATTAAACGGAGGGTCAATATACACTAGCTTTACCTTGCCAACATATTTTTCCGCAAGCTCTGGCACTCGCGAAAGAGCCTCTAATACATCACCTGATTCGCCTTGAATGAGTAAATTGTCTGTCTGGGGTTCTAAATCGGCCTGCTCAGAGTACTCGAATTTATCATTCTTTTCTGACTGTTTACCTTCAATATACTCATCAAAAATTAGAGTGTGAGTTTCACAATATCGAGGATCCCTAGGATCAACCCACTCATAGTCGTATTTACCAACCTCCGTTGGAATAAGTGCCATATCCTTGTTGTACCAAGTAAGCTCTAGTTTTTGTCTACTCATCTATTTCTCTTCCCCATTCATTAACTCTGTGACTTCACAAATCTCATCAAGTTGACAATCAAGCGCCGCGCAAATTCTCACCAGGATTCCGGCAGTAACCCCTCTATCCTGTCCGAGCTTTGCTAGAGTGGCTCCAGAAATACCCGTCATCCTTTTTAAATCTTAACGCTTCAAACCTCTATCTATCAGGAGTTTCCAAAGTGGCTTGTATGAAATCCCAAGCTTCTTATCACTCATGATGCTCAGCCTCCGAAGCGTCATAGACTCCTTCTAGAAATCCGTATCTTCCCACGTTTTTATCGTGCGTAAATTCGATTTGGTGATATCCATCCCCAAATAACAGTTTTCTGAAATGCCTCGTATTCTCTAAAATTATTATCTGTTGCTCTTTGGATTGATTGAGCATGTATCGCATCATTCCATCACGTAGGTCTGAACCTTCACCCTCATCAAAACCGTGGAAAGGCGTATCTATTAGAAGCATGCCTGGCGCGTGTACAGAATTCTCATTTAAATACCTATGGAAAGCCAAGCTGTTTGTTGTATTCAAGTAAGCACAGTAACCCTTGCCCTCAACATCCTTCTTATCTGCTAACCCTATACGTAAATCTAGGGTTTCTTTTACAAAGGTTGTTTTTACCGCTCCTGAATATTGACAGGCCTCAAGTATGTCTTGCACAAGGTTTGTCATCGTTAAATAGAAACTTGGTTTAAACTCATCGAACGGGTTATAACTTTCTCGCTCATCCTCTTCTTCGTCGTTACCATTTAAAGTATTTATGTACCGTTCTTTGAAAAGTTCAATTTGATTCTTCTCTGCAAGCAAATTCTCAACCTCTACGAAGGCATTGATTTTGTTTTGTAAATTCTCAAGTGCAGGATCAAGTTCAGTTTTCAAACGAGCAACTTGTAAATCATAGCGAGCAGAAAGGTCAATTTTATGATTCTCTAGATCACTGATTTGCGACTTGAGGTATGTGATGTTATTAGACACATCGCTGAGCAGTGCCTCTAACTTTTCTTTTTCTTGGGCAACTAAGCTCTCATCAGGCATTAGCTCATTATTGTCAGTAATTTCGCTATGGCAAAATTGACATGTATGGACTTGTTCATGAGCCTCGTGATATCTTGCAGCGTCTAATTGGAAGTCTAACCGTTTTACGTCAGCAGAATATTGGGACTGAAGACTTAATGACGTAACTAGGCTGATGTTAGCCTCTTCAAGATGTCTATTACATTCTGAAATATCTGCAGCTATCTTTCCAGAGGTTTTAAGAACTTCATCTCTTGCTGCATTAGCAATTTCCAGTTGAACTTTGAGAGATTCAATAAATTCATGAGGGTCATCATTACGCTCTTGAGCATCACTAATCAACCCAATCACTTCGTCATACCGTTCATTTAATAGCTTCATTTGACGATTAATGTAGCTTCTTACAGCCTTACGCCTAGCGCGCTTCTCACGCTCGGTTTCAGACGACTCTATGTCATTATAATTTTCGTCTTGTGCTAACACGGTCAACGCAGATACATTTGCCGTTTTTGACGTGAGGTTTGCAGACCTGGGAAAAAGTATTGATGGGTCTGGTCTGCCGATTAAGTCCTCAGTAATTACCATAAGGTGCTTCAATGATCCCCAAGTTAGATTTTGTTTCCCGTACGATTGGTTTGTAATCACCTGTCGATGGTTATCGAATCCGAGAAGCTTCATTAATACAGTGCCAATGGAGTTGTCTTTATTGCCCGACTTTATGTACTTTCCTGTTAGAATACCTTCAACAGTAGAATCAACCCAGAATTTTGACTGTGCAGGCCGTTGATTTATTTCCCCAGTCTTCTCGTACACTTTATTGGGCTGTGGTTCATAGGTACGAGAGATGACAACGTGTCCTTTCTCGCATACAAATTCGACCGATATTTTGTTGTAGTTGTCGGATTCGACGAAAGGTGCATCATCTCCACCGCATGCATACAGAACAGCTTTGGCTATTCTTGATTTTCCCGTATTTGAGGGACCGATGATGCAATTTAAACCATTCACGAGGTCAATTTCACTAACAACCCCATCATTTCTATATGCAGCGATACGTTTTATCCAGAAGTTACTCATGGGTATTTCCATTCTCGTCTAAATACAGAAATGCAGAGTTTGAATTGCCCAATCTATTCAACTGGGCATATATGGAAGCACAGTATTCATTGAAATAATCACTTGTGAGCGCATTGCAAAATTCCACTGCGTTTGTGGTCGCGGAGAAGGTAATCCCCAAATCACCAGTTTGAGCATATCCAAGTTTTACGAGTTCCAGAAGTGCTTGGTATACGCGCTGTCTTCTAGCGCTGAACTCAAGATGTGCAAATGGATTATCCCCATGTAGATTTGGGATTTTGTAACCGAATGACGCGCCATAGGTTGCCACTAAATCTAGTTTTGTAATCTCATCGATATCCTTAGGTTCAAAAATCATCGCTAGACAAACAATTAGTCTGTTGCCCGTTTCAGATAAGGTGTTGAATGGACTAGTTGACATTTTCTTCATCCACCCAATGCAATCTGTGGTCATTGACCAACATATGGCAGATTCCCTTTTTT
>CAUSYJ010000186.1:0-3590 GCA_963535845.1 uncultured Alloprevotella sp. | reverse complement strand
GTATAAAAAGCAATTTTCTCTAAAGAAAACTATAAATAATGTCTGAAAGCGTTCAAAATAAGAATAAGGAAGAGGATATTCAGCTTATTCCTTTGTTCAAAATGTGCTGGGCACTGTTCCTCGCTAATCTTAAATGGTTTATTCTCTCTGTGGCGCTCTGCCTCGTGTTAGGCTATATCTATCAGGCTCGTAAACCTCGTGTCTACCAGCGTCAAGCTGTCATTCTTTTCGAGGATAACGACGATAGCAACAGTGGAGGAATATCGCGCGGCTCACGTAATAGCGGACTCAATACATTGATGCAACTCAATGGTATCAGTGTCGGAGACAATCTCAAGAATGAGATGTTTATTCTTACCTCTGAACGACTCATGACGCGCGTTGTAGATAGTCTGGGGCTTGACGTGGATTACACGACGAGCGCGGGACTTCATTCCGTGGCGCTTTATACGGATCGTCCCTTTGAGATTGCTTTCCAGAGAAAAACCGAAGATCTTATAAATTTCGAGGCGAAGATTCAGAGCGATGGTACTGTGAAACTTTCCAACTTCGTTCGTTTCAATGGAACAACGGGGAAAAAGAAAATGTTTAAGGAGCATCTTAGTGTGCGCCCTGGTACTGTGGTGAAAACGCCTATAGGAAATCTGCAAATTAATAAGACTACGCTTTTCTCGCGCTTTCCTGAAAATAAGACCATCGAGATATCTCAGATGCCTGTTCAGATGGCGGCAAAAATATATAAGGATAAGATTTCTGCAAGTGCCTACGACAAGGAGACATCTCTCGTGGTGCTTTCAGTGCAAGATATAAATACTGCACGGGCTGAGGACTTGCTCAACGCGGTCTATGAGTTGTACAAACAGGATGTTGTTGACAATAAAAATAGAGTGGCTTCAAGTACGGCCAACTTTATTGATAAGCGTGTGATGCTTATTGGGCAGGAACTGACACACGTGGAAAATCGCTTGGCGTCCTTCAAGCAGCAGAATAGTGTGATAGATTTCCAAGAAGCGGCAGGTGCTATGACAGCACAGAGCGCTGATGCTCGTCAGCAAGCTTTGCAGCTCGAAACGCAGCTTTCAGTGGCGCGGTATCTGCAAGAGTTCCTTCAGAACAATTCCAACGAACATCAGATTATTCCTGCCATCAATTTGGAGAAAGCAACCTTCAATGGTCAGATTGATGCCTACAATCAGTTGATGAATGAGCGCAATAAAAATGCAGCTAACTCTAGTGAGCAATCGCCTTTAGTGCGCGATCTCGATAAGCAGTTGGCATCGCAGCGCACAAGCATTCTTTCTTCTGTTCGCAGTTATGTGCACTCTGTAGGGATGCAGGCTAATGCGGCGAGAAGTAATGAGAACTCGCTGATGGGGCAAGTGAGCAATGCACCTCAAGCTGCAAGAAAAGCACTCGATATTCAGCGTCAGCAAAATCTCAAAGAAACACTGTATACTTACTTGCTGAACAAGCGCGAGGAGGTGGCTCTTCAGTTGGCCATCAATGAAGCCAATGTTCGTATGGTAGAAAATCCGCTGGGTCCTTCTTCTCCTGTCTCACCACGCAAGGTGGTGATCATGTTCATCGCCTTCCTGATAGGTTTGATAATACCTGCAGTGGTTCTTTGGCTGCGCGAACTTTTCGATATCACTATTTCTGGTCGTCAGGATGTTGAGGGTGTTGTTACGGCACCGATTGTGGGGGAATTGCCTCGTTGGGAGTCGCCGTCGGAGGATGCACTTATCACTCATTGTGTGGCAAATGACCCCATTGTTGAGGCTTTCCGTATGTTGCGCTTCAGTCTGAGCTTCGTGCGCCGTACGGCAAAGGTGATGGTTCTTACGTCTACGACACCACACCATGGTAAGAGCTTTATCTCGCGCAACCTCTCTGTTGTCATTGCTATGGCAAACAAACGTGTCCTCTTGATTGACGCGGATATTCGTAAGCGTACGCTTTCGAGCGACTTCGGTCGTACTGCGGGACTCACTTCTTGGCTTGTCGATGTTGATAATCAAACGCGCCTGGAGGATATCGTGGTGAAGGATAGTCTAACGAAGGGCGTTGACTTCTTGCCGGCTGGTATCTTGCCGCCCAATCCCGCTGAATTGCTGATGAGTGATCGTCTGGAAGAGTTGGTGGCTGTAGCATGTGAGCAATATGACTTCATAATTTTTGATACTACTCCAATCTTTGGTGTTGCAGATGCGAGCATCGTTGATCGTGTGGCCGATCTAACTCTCTATGTGATGCGTGTGGGCATGCAAGAGAAGGCTTTCCTTCCCGAGCTTGAAAAAATGTATCAAGATAAGAAAATGCGCAATCTCTGCCTTATACTTAACGATTCAGATGCTAAATCGCGTAAGAAGGGGTATGGCTACGGCTATGGTTACGGTTATGGTCAGTATGGTTATGGTTATGGCTACGGTTATGCCCAAGGGCGGAAAACACAAAAACTAGGAAGTGGACTGCTTGGCAAACTTCGGAAATAATCTCAGTCTCTAATTCATATATATAATAAGAAAGGTGGAAAATGGGCAAAGTCTCTCTTTCCGCCTTTTTCTTTGCCAGCTCAGCCCCATTCTTCTATGCCTTCTTTTCGTTACTGCATTTTATTCTTCTTCTGTATTCTTCCTTGTACCCTTGTTTTCTTCTAATCTTTTCAATAAGCCCACCTCGTTGGCCTTCTCTTCTTTGTCACTCTCTATCAAATGTTCTCAAAACTTGACAGAATCTTGCTGCTGATTGCCGTCTGGAAAAATCAAGATTTCCTGTTTCTTTCTGAAAATCCATACTTTCTCACCATCCACACTCGCCCAAAAGTTTACAAAACCACCAGAAAAAACTGCAATCTTTAACGTAAATCCTCTTTTCCTGCACTATTTTCCCTAAAAAGTCTCTTCATCTCTTCGTTATTTTCCTTATTGTGTCCGCCGCTCCCATAAGCCTGTCCGCTCACAGCCTTATTGTGTCGGCCGACATCCTTATTGTAATGACGCCCAAGCCCCTTCAACTTCTCCCTATCTCCTGCGACTTTCCCAATTTACGCCCTTCTCCAATGAGAAAAAGTAAGAACATTCTTGATAAAATCTATCTACTCATCAAGAACTGCCACCCATCACTCCTATATATAATAGGGGATATCAATCCCTCCGCTCCGCCCGATCACTCCCACCATACCTCCTCGTTCTTTTCTCAATAATCCCTCACTTTTCCTCTGATCTCCCCATGGTTTTCCCCCAGAAAAGCTCCGATTTGAAAGTTTTTTCAAAAAAAGTAGTGTATAGGCTTTGCTATTCCAAAAACTCGTAGTACTTTTGCATCCGCAACCGAGAAACGAGGGTTACTCCTCCGAGGTTGTCAAACGTGATCTTTGAAAGAATTGACATAAACTTTTAAGAAGAGAAGTACAAGAAAAAAAGAGAACAAGATGCAGAAATGTATCATGTTCGGGTAGAAGAAGTAAAAAATCAACCGTTAATTTTCTTATAGATACGGACGTTCTGAGTAAAACAGAAAATAAAACAAAATCATAATTACAATGAAGAGTTTGATCCTGGCTCAGGATGAACGCTAGCTACAGGCTTAAC
>CAUSYJ010000185.1:0-3592 GCA_963535845.1 uncultured Alloprevotella sp. | reverse complement strand
CCACGTCCTCAACACCTGCAGCAAGCAGCTTTTCCGATGTCGCTTCATGCTGCTTCTCGCGTTCGGCGTTTGCGGACAGCGACCGCGCGACCGCCGACGGCGTGTAATCCTCGCCCAGCTTGGCAGCACGGCATTTCATTCCGTTCGGGTGCTGGTACGTCCACCCCGTTTCGCCGTCGCGCTTCCTCGTCCGCTCGCTGATCCGCACGCCGAAGCCCTCCACCTTCTCGCGGAACTCCTGCATATTGCGGGACGAATCCCGCGCGGATTCGACCACCTCGCGCAACTCGTCCTTCCACGGCTGCACGCCCTTATTTACAAGTGCCTGTTCCGCTTGCGTGAATCGCATTCCCCGCGTGCGCTCCTCGATAACGTGCAAGCCGTGCTCGCGGCTTATCTCGTTCGACACATTCCGCGCCGTATAAAGCAGCCCGTGAGAATCCAGCTTCTTGCCGTCCTCCACGCTCACGGCGTTGATGACGATGTGATTATGCGTCTTGCCGCCCTCGCCGTCCGTGTGCGTGTAGACCATCGCTTGATACCCCGGCGCAAGGCGGCGGGCAGTTTCCTGCCCCAGCTTATTTGCCTGCTGCGGCGTTAATCCGTCGCTATCGTCAAAGGACTGAATGACGGTATGGCACTGCAGACCGTCCTCCTTCTGCCACATGACACGCGCCGCCCGAAACTCCTGCTTCGCCGTCTCGGGCGTGCAATTCACGCCGCCGACCTCCACGCCCTCGCGCCGCTCGCCGTCCTTGTACTCGCCATACGTCAAGCAAGCGGACGCGCTCGCATGACTGCCGACCTTGACATAAGCCATAGCCTAGCCCTCAGCGTCAAAAACGGAGTGCTTGACGCTCGAATCGCGGAAATTCGGGCAGCCCCAGAAGGGCTTTCCGTCCTGCTTGCGATAGCACAGACGCATAACAGCCCCGCAGCCCTTGCAAATCGGGGCTTTCGAGGTTTCATGTGGAACATTTTCGGCTTGCTGCTCGCCGTGGCCGTGCGCCGACATCGGCGCCGATCGGCGCGGCTCGCTCTCCCGCTGCGGCTTTTTTCCGTCGAGAATATACGCCCAAAATGCGTCTATGCTCTCCTGCAAGTGGGACAGTGCTGCAGCATCCACGCCGCCGCCTTGATTCGCGACCTTTGCAATCTGATTGAGATTGCTCCCCATCTTGCCCAAAGCCGCTATCAGCTGCTTTCCCTGCTCGCGGTCAATCACCATCGGCTTGACCTTGCTAGACACAGCCAGCTTCTTGACATAAGCAGACAGTGACAGCCCCGCATTTTCCGCAGCTTGCATGACCTTCGCCGCTTCCTCCTCCGACAGCCGAAAATTCACCTGCCGCCTTGTCGTTTTCGTCTCGTTCATGGGCAACGCCTCCTCGCTATTATGTCTAGCACTTTGCTAGACACAACGTCTAGCAGATTGCTAGACACATTCGCGCTCGTCGGGGAACGAAGAACGCGAACAATCCACCGTCATTATAGCAGCAAAAAAGAGCCTAGTGATTCACTAAGCCCTTTTCTTGTGTGCAGCGTTCAATCTCGCCGCCGCTTCGTCCATCGCCTTGATGTATGCAGCGGATTCCGTCCTCACGTCGCCCAGAATCGCTTCTGCTGCGTTTTTGAGTGCGCCCTGTACGTCAATAGCCCTTTGCTCGTTAGAAGCCCTCACAGCGGCTTCTAGGCGGTCTAGGCGTGCGTTCTGCTCCTGCACCATCTTTTCGTAGCGGTCATTACTCGCCGCCAACGCCGCCCGCAGCAAGTCCTCCTTGTTCGCGCCGTCCTCGAGTGCTGCATTATTCAGCTTCTCCCTTACGCTCATAAGGCTCATCGGCTAAAACCCCTTTCCCCATCGTCGCGGCTGCGCGTCCTCACTCGGGCGCGTTCCGCGCGTTCTTGTGCCTGTCGCAGCACGCGCTCCGCTTCCTGCTGCTGCCGAATACGCGCCGCTTCCTCGGCTCGCTTTCTCGCCACGTCCTCAACACCTGCAGCAAGCAGCTTTTCCGATGTCGCTCGCCTTGTACTGCGCCTTCTCTGGATTGTCCCGATGGCTGAAATACCGAATGAGCGCCTTTTGGTCTTGGCAGACCTGCGGACGTGTGCCGTTAATAGCCTCTGAAATGCTCCAGATTTGCCCGTAGCCCTTTTTTCCACCGAAGGACAGGAGAATGTGCCAGTGTGCCTTTTTCGGCTCTCCTGTGGCGTTTACGTCGCGATCGTGGAGCGGACTGCACGCCCATTGAAGGTGAAACCCGTCCAGCACATCCCGCCAGTTCTCCGGAGCCGATTCCGGATAAACGATGAACGTCCACGCGCGCGCCCTTACATCGGGCTTTTTCTCGCGAACTTCCTCGGATTCCTCAGCTTTCTTCTTCGCTCGTGCTCGTGCTGTACTTTCCCGATTGACTTCTTTTCGCTTCTCTGGGTCTGCATACGGCATAAAAATAGCCCTCCTTCGCTCGGATCAGCGTTCGAGGACTTGAATATTTCTCACGGAAAAAGTATAATATACCTGTGAAAACAGGTGGTTACAAGTCCTCTAACACTTGTAATTACTGGGGTCAAGCGGACTGCAATCCGTTTGACCTTTTTCTATTTTACGGCAGAAACCTAGATTTTACAAGCGTTTTTTCGCAGGGGTACACATCGCCACAAACCCAGTAATACCAAGGGTTTACGCAAAGTTCGGGGTACACAAAAAAGGGTACACATCGCCACAAACCCAGTAATACCAAGGCTTTACGAGGGGTACACACTTAACGACCAACGACCCTCTATGGGGGGGTCGTAGTATCCCCCCATAGAGAGCGATTGTCTAGCAATCTGCTAGACACACTGTCTAGCAAAATGCTAGACAAAATCACACCCGACGGAGCAACGAAGAACGCGAAATAAATACCCGTATTTATTTCTTTGCAAGTATGTGTTTTGCTAGACGCAAAACACCCTTGCAAGGGGTGGGCTTCGCCCTCCCCTTGACCCCTCCGACAAGGGGAACTGCGTCCCCCTTGACCCCCGTTTTGACGCTCGCCGCTAGGCAGAGGGGCAAGGGTGAACCTTGCCCCTTGCGGGGTAGCGTCGGGCTGTGGTCACGTGTCAAGGTCAAGCCGCTTTCGCGGTCGCGCATCCGCGCGAACCTTGACACTTCAAAACGGCAAGAACAACAACAGCAGCAGCAGCAAAAAAAGAGCCTAGTGATTCACTAAGCCCTTTTCTCGTTGCTACTCGTAAGTCTCGCCCGTCTCAGGATTATAAGCCTTGATATCTACGCCATGACGGCGGCTTTTCAAGTATTGCGTAATCTGGAAGCAGCTGCGACTAAGTTCCGCCGACCAATCTGGACGCTCACGAATCGCATAAATCTTCAAGACGTGGAACTCGGTCACGTTGTACTTCAAGCACCACTCGACCATCTCATCCTGCATCGCCATGCACTCGGATGCAGTCGGCTTTAGATATTCTTCTAGGTCAAAACCGCCGCGAGCTTCGATGTCGCTCGCCTTGTACTGCGCCTTCTCTGGATTGTCTCGATGGCTGAAATACCGAATGAGCGCCTTTTGGTCTTGGCAGACCTGCGGACGTG
>CAUSYJ010000184.1:0-3595 GCA_963535845.1 uncultured Alloprevotella sp. | reverse complement strand
AGAGCACCTGACTGTTAATCAGGGGGTCGTTGGTTCAAGCCCATCCTGAAGCGCCATGGAGGAATCACTAAGAAGTGGTTCCTCTTTTTTTGTTTATTGCGAAACGTGATGAAGAGAGGAAAGCTGTGCGTAGTGATGGGAATGTTCGCACTTATGCTGTGCGCCCAAACGCCAAAGAAAAACAAAACGACGACTGCAGTTGCCCACGCAACGGTGGCGGAAACGGACGATGCGGTGCTGCAACGCTGGGATGCTGGACGGAAGGTGTCGGCCAAAGCCGTAGAGAAATTCGGACGAAACCATTGCTTCGTTGCTCAGCGCATCCCCGACAAGGTGTTTCAGAGAATGTTGGGAAAATCATTTCCTAAAACAAATGCTATCGAGCGCGAAGAACTGCGCTATCTGCGCCTACTCCATTACAACAAAGAGGGCGAAATACGGCTGGGAGAAATGGTGTGTAACAAGCACATTGCAAACGCATTGGTTACTATCTTCAGCAAACTTTTCGATGCGCACTACCCCATTGAACGAATGGTGCTCATCGACAATTACAACGCCAACGACGAAAACTCTATGCGGGCTAACAACACCAGCTGCTTCTGCTTTCGCTCCGTGAAAGGTACGAAAAAACTATCAGCCCACTCCCGCGGAATGGCTGTCGACATTAACCCGCTCTACAATCCCCATTGCAAAAGGCAAAAAGGAAAACTCTCCGTTGCACCCACAACGGCTCTACCCTACACTGATCGCTCCAAAAAATTTGCTTACAAGATTGAGCATGGCGACATCTGCCACCGCCTCTTCCTTGAGCATGGCTTCAGATGGGGCGGCGCGTGGCGTCACTCGAAGGATTATCAACACTTCGAAAAATAGAAGATACAAAAACGGTATCTTCACCACGGAAAGCTTCAAACAGGAAGCTTTCTCTGCAATTTCCCCAAGAGAGAGCTACACTTATTTATCTACACAAGCAAAAATATCCTTATTGCGTTTGAAGATACAATAAGGCTGTCAGCTGACATCCTTATTGCGTCAGCCCACGCTCTTATTGTATTTACGAGTTCAACAAATAGAGCCACAACTACGAGAAAACACACTTCTCCACAGAGTTTTGTTTTTTGCGTTTTTGTCGTCACGTTGTCACACTATGAGCATAAACAATTGAAAATGTATAGATTGAGCGCGTGACAACAAGGTGGCAACAAATATTTTGTTGTCACACCCTCAAGCATCTATTTATCAACGTGTTTACTCCTCCGTGACAACGTGACAACAAAAATTGAGTTTTCTTGGTAGGAGTACTAATAGAAGTCATAGCTCCCTATCCACTGTCCCCAGCGGGGACACACCATGCTTAACCGCGGGTGATACCCGAAGGGTGAACCCGTGGGAGATGTAGCAAAACTCACCTTCGACACCAGCGGTGTCGCACTGCACCCTTTTCTACTCGTATGTCTCTTTACTCATATACTCTTGCAATGCTATGCTTCTAACAAAAAACCGCCATACCGACTTAAGGGTATTGCGGAAAGGGAATCGGGTTTATCCCCGAATTATACTGGTATTCATAGACAAAGAAAACCACCAATGCAATTCGGGGATGAACCTCAAAAAAAGAGGGAAGTAAACACTCCCCCCTTTCATTAAGAGATATTAGAATTATTCAATGGTTTCGGCTCCATTACCATCTATCATAGGCCAACCTGGATTCTGATAAACAACAGAAGTTTTCAGATCTGCCTTATTGGTTGCCGTCTTGCGGAAAACAGATTGTGGCAGCGGCATGAGATAGTGAGCCGGAGTGAAGTTTAGACCATTATAGAGCAGGTTGTGATCAGCAGGCTTGATCTGGTAGGGACGAATATAGTTGCTCAAAGTTTTGGCAGACATATTACCCTTTTCACCTGTTAAGTCGACAACAGCTTTATCATTACCGTCTTTGTCGCGGAATGCACCTTCGTAAACAGTGCCCCAATAGCGGAAACCTTCAACCTGGTAGTTCTTCACCTGGTCGCAAGCGCGCCAGCGTTGCAAATCGGCCCAGCGGAAGCCTTCGCCAATCAGCTCATTGCGGCGTTCACGGCGAATATTGTAGAGCGTTGCATCGATGAGCTTACCGTGAGAGTAAGCAGCAAAGTCGCCCTTAGCTTCCTCATTCATATCGGTAGCAGCGATTGTTATGCTATAGTTCTCATTCACCTTTGCACGGCGACGGATAGCCTTCCAATAGCTTTCAGCTGTAGCATCAATTGTTCCATTGAGTTCATAAGATGCTTCTATATAGTTGAGCAGAGCTTCTACGCCACGGAACAAGAGACTACCATTCACACTGTGGAAGTGGGTCAGATACATGGTGGGGTCGTAGTGCTTACCCTTCTTAATCATATAGCCCGTTACCGCACGCTTTTCTGTTTCTTCGAAAATGCTGCTCCCCAACTGAACGTTGGCGGTGGTGCCATCAGCAAAGTAGCTCTCAACACTGTTGTCGCCCTTTGTGAAGATGCGGATACGTGAGTCGCGGTTTGCCAATGTAGCACTAATACCATTCAGCTCTTGAGAGTCATTGTAGCCAGAAGCTGCGGCATAGATGGGATAACCGTTCTCCATCACGAAGGAGTTGACAAGGCCACGTGTCCAACCCGTGTTGCAACCATTTTTTTGGAAATATTGCTGCGTGTTGTGACCTGTGCCTTTCGCAACGCTATATTCGCGCCACATCAGCACCTCTGGATAAGTAGACATATCCACATCGCAGAACATTGTATAGTAGGAATTAATGGACTTATACTTATTATCCATACCTTCGTCTGTGGCAGTATTTTCGGCCAGTTTGCTAACCATCTTATCGCCCACCATCTTGGCACTCTTCATGGCTTCACCGAGGAAGTATTTCACTTCGGCAGCGTTGTCATAGCCAGCGGCATCTTCAGCAGCACCGGGCCAATCCTTACCACCTGGAACAAAAGCTGTTCCGGCATGATACTTCTCGAATGTACCTTCGTAGAGAGCTACGCGACTGCGAAGCAGATAAGCCCCATCGCGAGAAACGCGTTCTTTCTTGCCGTCGGGAGAAACCTCTTTGAGTAGACTGATAGCTTTGTCGAGGTCTTCAAGGATGAAGCGAGCCACTTTGTTACGCGGATCACGATGAGAGGCTTTGAGGAGAACGCTTTCTTCATCGGGAAGTGCAGTAGTGATGATGGGGCAGTCGCCGATATTCTTTAGCAGATTGAAGTAAGCGTATGCACGCAGGAGATACATTTCGCCAATGTAGTGCTTGATATTATCTGCATTTCCTTGAATCTTACCAGCGTCGTACTTGGGGAGAACCTTCTCGAAGAAGTAGTTGCAATGGCGCACTTGGCTAAAGTCCCACGGATTGCTACTACCCACCTTGTATTGTCCTGGAATCCATAGATTAGAACCTCCTGCATTCACCTGGTTGTCCGTACCGTTATCATCGGCGAAAGTACCAATACCGTAAGAACCAGGTTGGATGGAATTGAAATTATAGAGATTGATGCTATATGCAGCAAGGTCTGCTTCGGCTGTAAAGTACTTACCAGGGGTAAGGCTATCTTCTGGTTCACGATCC
>CAUSYJ010000183.1:0-3600 GCA_963535845.1 uncultured Alloprevotella sp. | reverse complement strand
CTGTACATACTTTTATACAAATCACATGAAATTGGATGCACTAACAGCCGTATCGCCAATTGACGGCAGATATCATCAGAAAACAGTTAGTTTGGCTCCGTATTTTTCGGAACAAGCATTGATGAAGTACCGAGTTTGCGTTGAAATTGAATACTTTATTGCGCTTTGTGAACTACCATTACCGCAGTTGCAGCATGTTGATAGTAGGTTGTTCCCACGCTTTCGTAGTATCTACGAGAACTTTTCTGAAGTAGATGGACAACGTGTGAAAGATATAGAAGCAGTGACCAATCATGATGTTAAGGCTATAGAGTACTTTATCAAGGAAAAACTCGACGAAATAGGTGATTGTGACACTTACAAAGAGTTTATTCATTTTGGTTTGACTAGCCAAGACATCAATAATACATCATTTCCAATGATGTTGAAGGAAAGTTTGAAGGACGTGTATCTTCCTCTTGTTGATGAACTTATTCAGCAGTTGAATGCCTACGTTGAGGATTGGAAAGATATCCCTATGTTGGCAAAAACTCATGGACAACCAGCTAGTCCTACGCGTCTTGGTAAGGAAATTCATGTGTTTAGTTACAGACTAGAACAAGCTAGAATACAATTAGATAAAGCTGTACAAGAAATAAGTGGTAAGTTTGGTGGTGCAACAGGAAATTTCAATGCACATCACGTGGCTTTCCCTCAGTATAATTGGACTGAGTTTGCTAATAACTTTCTTGAGAAAAGTCTGAATATTCAGCGCGAACTGTTTACAACGCAGATTTCGAACTATGACAACTTCGGACAGGTCTTTGATGCTATGAAGCGTTTGCAAACTATAGTAATGGACCTGGATAGAGATATCTGGCAGTACATTTCTATGGGCTATTTCAAGCAGAAAATAAAGAAGGGCGAAGTTGGATCAAGTGCAATGCCTCATAAAGTGAATCCCATTGATTTTGAGAATTCAGAAGGTAATATTGGTTTGTCCAATGCTATTCTAGAATTCTTGAGTCGGAAATTGCCCATCAGTAGGTTGCAGCGTGATTTGACGGATTCAACGGTTATACGTAATATAGGTGTTCCTATGGGGCATGGAGTTATAGCTCTTCAAAGTACTCTTAAGGGTTTGCGAAAACTTGTTTTACATAAAGAGAATATTGATGCAGATTTGGACAATTGTTGGCCAGTTGTTGCAGAGGCTATTCAAACCATCTTGCGCAGAGAGGCTTATCCTAATCCCTATGAAGCCCTGAAGGCACTAACAAGAACCAATGAGGCGGTTACTGCTGAAACAATACTTGAGTTTGTTGAAGGGCTAGATATTAGCGAAGATGTAAAAGCAGAACTACGCGCCATTACACCACATAATTACACAGGTTTATAAACTACTAACTACAAAATAGCCGCGAGGCTAATATAACTTAATAACAATGAGTGATTTAGAAAACAATTTTTATCAGGACGGAGGCCATCGTGATGATTTCCAGCCGTCAAGTGACAAATCCAACGCTTTTCAGCAGCGTTCTTCTCGTCCCCGTTTTAATCGAAATCAGCGAGTAGGAGGTTACTCTTCAAGTGCAGGACAAAATCGCCAAGGCTATCGTCCTCGCTTTAATCAGAATAGGGAAGACTATCAACCGAACAATCGATATAATGAAGAGGAAAGAGGCGAACAAGGTTTTCGTCCGCGGTATAATCGTGATAATGGTTATCAGCCGCGTTCCAACAATTATAATCGTCAAGGCTCATACAATCGTCAGCAAGGCGAGTATCGTCCTCGCTATTCACAACAAGGTGAAGGTGGCTACCAGCCACGCCAGTATAACCAAGACTATGGTAATGAAGGTCAAGGTAATTATCAACATCGTTCTAGCGGCTATGATCGTCAAAATAATGGTTATGTGCGCCAAAGCAATGGTTATAACCGTCAAGGAAATAGTTACGATCGTCAACAACGTGGTGGCTTCAATCGTTCACGCCAGCAACGTTCATCGAGTGGTTATGATCCACATGCAAAGTATAGCCACAAAAAACGTATTGAATATAAGGAGAAGAATATTGATCCGAATGAGCCAATACGTTTGAATAAGTATCTTGCAAATGCAGGTATTTGCTCACGTCGAGATGCAGACAAATATATAGAAGCAGGCGTTATCACAGTTAATGGCGAAGTTGTAACAGAACTTGGAACAAAGGTGCTACGTACAGATACAGTTCTCTTCCATGATGCCCCTGTAAAGATTGAGCATAAGGTATATATTCTTCTCAATAAGCCCAAAGGGTATGTGACAACAAGTGAAGATCCGCAGAATCGTAAGACAGTGATGGATCTTGTTCGCGGTGCATGTCCTGAGCGTATTTATCCTGTTGGCCGTCTAGACCGTAATACAACAGGTGTATTGCTTTTGACAAATGATGGTGAAATGGCTGCAAAGCTCACACATCCCCAGTTCATGAAGAAAAAGATATATCATGTATATCTTGATCAAAATGTTTCTGCTGCAGATATGCGCCAAATAGCAGAAGGCATTACACTTGAGGATGGTGAAATCAAAGCTGATGAAATCCAATATGCTAGCGATACAGATAAGAAGCAAGTCGGTATTGAGATTCATAGTGGAAAGAATCGTATTGTCCGCCGAATTTTTGAAAGTTTGGGCTATCATGTTAACAAACTAGATCGCGTATTCTTCGCAGGTCTTACTAAGAAGCATCTAAAAAGAGGGGATTGGCGTTTCCTCACAGAGGAGGAGGTGAATTTCCTTCGTATGGGGTCATTTGAATAATTGATAATATGAAACGTACAAAAATAATTGATGTACTGAAGCGCACAGATTTTGGTGCTGAAGTACTTGTTAAAGGCTGGGTTCGCACTCGACGTGGCAGCAAAAGTGTAAGCTTTATCGCTCTTAATGATGGCAGTACAATTAAGAATGTACAAATAGTAGCCGATAACGAAAAGTTTGATGAGGACCTTCTCAAAGATATAACAACAGGTGCTTGCATTAGTGTAACAGGAACATTAGTTGAAAGTCAGGGTTCTGGTCAGGCTGTGGAAGTTCAAGCAACACAGATAGAACTATTAGGTGCTTGCCCTGCTGACTATCCTATGCAGAAAAAAGGTCAAAGCTTTGAGTATATGCGTAAATATGCTCATCTTCGTCTTCGTACGAATACCTTTGGTGCTGTCTTCCGTATTCGTCACAATATGGCGATGGCTATTCACCGGTATTTTCATGAGCATGGATTCTACTATTTCAATACTCCAATAATTACGGCTAGTGATGCTGAAGGCGCTGGAGAAATGTTCCAAGTAACAACATTAGACTTGGCACGTACAGGAAAGGAAGAGAAAGTTCCTTATGATCGTGATTTCTTTGGCAAGAAAGCTAGCTTAACTGTTAGTGGGCAATTAGAAGGAGAACTTGGAGCTACGGCTTTAGGTGCTATCTATACCTTTGGCCCTACTTTCCGTGCAGAAAATAGTAATACTCCCCGCCATTTAGCAGAGTTCTGGATGATTGAGCCTGAAGTTGCATTTATGGATCAGACAGAGTTGATGGATCTTGAAGAAGATTTCATTAAATACTGTGTACAATGGGCTCT
>CAUSYJ010000182.1:0-3603 GCA_963535845.1 uncultured Alloprevotella sp. | reverse complement strand
GAATATTCCACCCCCGAACTCGTTCGTATGCTCGGCTTACGCTTCAAGGAGTATAGAATGCGCTGCAATCTTACGCAGAAGGAAGTGGCCGAACTATCGGGGATAGGAATAACCACCATCCATAAGTTTGAGAGCGGAACGTCTGGTAATATCTCTTTGTCCACATTCATTCTTTTGCTGAAGGTTGTGGGGCAAATCAATAGTTTGGATAACGTACTGCCCGAACTGCCTGAATCGCCTTATCTCATGCGTAAGGACGAGAAGAAAGTACAACGTATTCGCCACGCAAAATAAAAGAGTCATTATGATAAAGTCGTTGAAAGTTATCCTTTGGGATGAAGAAATTGGGAGACTGGCATGGGACGAACGCCGCCGACTGTCATACTTCACCTACAATCCTGAATTTATCAAGAAAGGACTGAATGTTTCCCCGCTGGTAGCTCCCAGTGAGGGCATCAGAGCTTTGTCACCAGTTTGGGGCGAGGAGGCAAAAATCTATCAGAAACTTCCGGCTTTCCTTGCCGACTCACTGCCCGATGCGTGGGGAAATCAGCTCTTCGACCTCTGGCGGCAGCAAAACCATCTCCCTAACGCTGACATCACTCCGCTCGACAAACTCTCATTTATCGGGAGACGAGGAATGGGGGCTTTGGAATATCTCCCCGAAACAACACGCGAGCGAAAAATGGAAAAGGTGGACATCAAATCATTGGCAGACCTGGCCGAACGCATCTTCACAGAAAGAGAGAACGCGCGTATCCTGCCAGAAGAATCCATTACTATGCAGTCGTTGCTAACGGTTGGAACATCCGCCGGTGGCCGACAACCCAAGGCCATTATAGCTATCCATCGAAAAACGGGCGAGATTCGCAGCGGACAGATTGCAGGAATGGACGACTTTGATTATTACCTGCTGAAGTTTGGCAATTCTGCTTACTGTTCTGCGGAACTTGAGAAAACGTATTACGACTTGGCCATTTCAGCAGGTATCAACATGATGCACTCTCAGCTGTATCCAGTGGAAAACAACCAGCACTTCTTGACCAAGCGGTTCGATCGTGACGGCGGAAAGAAACTTCATACGCAAACCTTGGCGGCTATCTATCCGGAAGCGGAAAGTTATGAGCAACTCATAATGGTTTGCCGAAAACTGCATCTGCCAGAGGCTGACTGCCAAGAGGTGTTCCGCAGAATGGTGTTCAATATCCTATCGAACAACACGGACGACCACAACAAAAACTTCTCCTTTGTGATGAACGAAGAGGGGGCTTGGCGACTCTCTCCGGCCTACGACATCACCTATGTAATAAACAGAGGAGGCTATCTCCCCAACGAGGAGCACTGTATGTTTATCCGTGCAAAACTGCGCAATATCACTCGTGAGGATGTAATAGATTTTGCCCGCGACAATGGTATTCGCCGCCCTGAAGCCATCATCCGAGACGTCGTTAAAGCCCTAAAACAATTCCGTTCCATTGCCACAGAAAATGGTGTGACAGAGAAATGGATAGGAAGAGTGGAGACCGCCATCATCAACCACCTTAAACGCTGGGGAGAGTGGGAGGAAACACCGCACACACCTATAGTCAAGCTCCATGGGCACACTGTCGAGAATATGCGCATAGAGGAAGCCTATAAGGGCAATTATCATCTGTATGCCGACATCGATGGAAAAGAACGAAAATACGTGATTGGCAAAAACAAGGAAGCATACTCGCTGATAGAAGAAATAGGTTCGGCTAACCTCACAACGGAGCAACTCAAAGCTCTCCTTGAGCCTTTCATCCTCTCCTAACGGCCATGGTGCAGTGGCTGGGAAAAGAAAAAACTCGGACGAGAGGTCCGAGTTGATGGGTGGGGGAAAACGTGGCGCACCTTTATGATTTGGCGCGCTCGAAGTATTTCTGACATTCCGCTTCATCGGCCCCGCGCGCGGCGGCATAGGCACGGATGAGGACGCTATTGAACGCATCGTCGGCTTGGAGGGCAGCCAAACTCTTGCAGCCTTTTTCTACGCTCACTTTGCGACCACATTTCATGTTGCCGGTGTCGAGTATCGAGAAACGATAGCGGCCGTCGATGCGATCGAAAAGGATATTGTCCGCACTGCACGCTATGGGGAGAAAACCTTCCTCATGCAGGCGCGCAGCGTAGTGGGCAAAACTTTCGAGCAGTTCGGCGCGCTCCGAATGGGGCATACCGAAGGCTTCGTGCAGAGAATGGTGGTAATTGGAAAAGACGCCCACAAAATACATATTCTGGTCCATCAAATTACGGCGATAAGCCACATAGGCCACGGGCTCTTGGGTGGCGAAACCGCGCTCTCTGAGCTGTGCGGCGCAATTGTAGGAGTGCTTGCCCTTCGAGGCCTTGTAGATGCGCACCGCCAAACGATTGCGCCAGGAGGTTCGGTCGTAGTGTTTCACACAAAGCGTGAGTCCGTCAACATCCAGCAGGCGGATGCCATTATTTACCATTGGGAGTGTGCGACCAGTATCTTCAAAATGGTCAGCAATATTTACTAAATAATCGCGTAAGCGTTCGTATTTTGGGTTAATAATGAGGGTCACAAGTATATTTGTTTTCTTCGTTATCAAGATGATTAGGTGTTCAAAGATACTAAAAACTTTCTATGCTACAACCTTTTTAGGCGTTTCCTTTCCTCGCGAACAGAAGATTATACCATTTTGCTTGGTTGAAACACGGTATTTTCGTATTTTCGCACCATAATACAGAAAAAGATTCCCTTATGATGGACATTATTTTTCAGACCTTTTCACAATTCAGCATTGAGCAAACTGCTGGAGCATTCATCGTGTTGATGGCTATCATTGACGTGTTGGGTTCTACGCCCATATTCCTCAATTTGCAGTCCAAAGGCCGTCCTATCAATGCCTTCAAGGCTGCGGCCATTAGTTTGGTATTGCTCGTGGCTTTCTTCTATGCTGGCGATGCCGTGCTGCAACTCTTCCACGTCGACATCCAGTCGTTTGCCGTGGCGGGTGCACTCATCATCTTCATCATGGCTTTGGAAATGCTCCTCGACGTTGAGATTTTCAAATATGGCGGGCCAACGAAGGAGGCCACCCTTATTCCGGTGGTGTTCCCCCTTATTGCAGGCCCTGGCGCATTCACTACGCTGATTTCGCTGAAGGCTGAGTTCGCACAAATCAATATCTTGTCAGCACTCGCCCTCAACATGGTGCTGGTTTACATCATCATCGCGGGCGCGAGCTGGGTGGAAGAACACGTTAGCAAGACATTCATCTACATCTTGCGTAAGTTCTTCGGTGTGATTCTGCTGGCCATCTCGGTGCGTCTCTTCACTTCCAACGTGCTACCACTGATCGAGAGTTTGAGCAAATAAGGCTGTACGCCAACGCCACAAAGGCGCAAAACGAACCGCGAGGGACGAGGTTAGACATCTGTGCTACCTCGTCCCTCGCTTTTATACGAAAGGCTGGTTTCCCAAAGTGAGAAACCAGCCTTATTCTTGAATGTTCCTTTCGGACAATTGTCTGTTTAATATTAAACCTACAATGTCAAATCAACATATTATTCCGAGACAGGACGGACAGAAAGTCCGTTACCATTGTTGGCACT
>CAUSYJ010000181.1:0-3655 GCA_963535845.1 uncultured Alloprevotella sp. | reverse complement strand
TCATGGCGGGCATCGGGCTGTTGGTGCGCATTGTCTACCAGGTCTATTGTCATCGGAATTTCTCCGAGTCACGTTATCATTTTGCGCTACGTAAGGATCTGCTGAAAGACTTGGGAAAGTTTGCCGGCGTAAGTACTTTCTCCGGTGTCTTGCAAGTTGTGACGGCAGAAGGATTAGTTTTGGTGATCAATCTTACTTTTGGGGCTGCGCTGAATGCCGTCTACGTCATTGCTTTGCAATTGAAAAATTCGATTTTGTCCTTTGCGATGAACGTCTACAAAGCTATTTCTCCGCAAATAACGAAAACGTACGCAAGTGGAGAAATTGAACACCACAAAGCATTGGTGTACACGGGGAGTAAGATGGCTGTATATATGCTTTATCTTATTTTCTTTCCTTTCTTATTCCAAACTGCATATATTATGCACCTTTGGTTAGGCAAGGTACCACCTTATACTGTGGAGTTTGCCCAAGCAATGGCTTTTGTCTCGCTAACCTATGCAGCCTTTGAACCGATTAGAAGTGCTGTCTTGGCGACCAATCGCATTACTAGGTTTATGCTTGTGCCTGATAGTTTCTACCTTCTGGTACTGCCACTCGGTTATTTTGTAGCCAAGTTGGGAAATAATCCAGTCTTTCTTATCGTTACAATTGTGGCTTTCGATATGCTTACCTGCATTGTGCGTGTGTGCTATGCTGTTAAGTACACTGTGTTGACCTTAAGAGATTTGTATTGTCAATTTCTTCGTCCTGTCGTGCTCCTTTCGTTGGGGGCTGGCTTACTGCAATGGGGATTATCTATACTTAATGTCTCGAACCTTGTATTGCTGATAATCAGTATTATTTCAAATGCCCTCTTTATCTTGAGTTTTGTATTGCTAGCAGAAAAGAAAATACTAAAAACGATTGTTGAAACAATAGGATGATGAGAGTCTTTATTGAGTTGTTATATGTTGAGATGTGGTAAATTTGTTTGTTGCTAAATGATATAGTGTGGACAGTTTTTGATTTGCTGTATAAGTCTTTTTAGAATGAGAATATTTCATTTCGGCACAGTTGATTCGAGAGCGGGCGGTCCTGCGATGAGTACAACTCAAACGTTGAATGGATTGACAGAATTAGGAGTGAAAGTAGAATTAATGGCATTTCCTCTCGAAGACGGTCATGAAACGGTGCAGACAAATTTTACCTGTACGATACTCCCAAAGGCACCTCATTTCCCTCGTTTTGCCTATTATCATGGATTATCTAAGCAAATTGACGCTTTGGGCTGTTTTGATGTGTATCACGCACAGGGAGTTTGGCAATACCCTACCTACTGTGTTGCATCAACTGCTAGGCGTCACAAGAAACCCTATGTGATTACGCCCCGTGGCATGCTATACCCTCAGGATATCCATAAATCCAACTATTTGTTTAAGTATCTCTCTCTGAAACTACGATTACTGGACGATTTGAATAAAGCAGCTTGTGTTCATGTGACCTGTCATGATGAATTAAAGTATTGTCGCGAGTTAGGGGTCCTTTCTCCTATTGCTGTAATACCGAATCCCATTAAAATGAAACATTATGATTTGCCGAATTTCAAATCTAAAAGAAGAATCGTTTATTTGGGGAGGTTATCGCCACGTAAGAACGTTGAATCTTTAATCTATGCATTTAGTGAGTCTTCTAAGTGGACTGTAGATGCTGAACTCTATATTATAGGCGGAGGGGATAAGACCTATGAGCAATTTTTGCAATCCGAAACCGAGCGGTTGGGTTTGACAAATGTCGTGTTTGCGGGTTTCTTAACAGGGGAGCAAAAGGATGAGGTTTTGCAACAATCTCACGTTTTGGTTATGCCTAGCGAATTCGAGAATTTTGGTAATGTAATCTTAGAAGGGTTGATCCGTGGAATACCCTGTATCGCTACCAAGGGGAGTCCGTGGGAAGATTTATCAATTTTAGAATGTGGTTGGTGGATTGATTATAACCAGGAAGCGATTTCTGCAGCCGTTAAAGAGGCCGTGCATTGTTCTGATGAACGCTTATTAGAAATGGGGAAACGAGCGCAAAAGTTAGTATCAGGAAAGTATACGACTGAACAAGTTGCATTGAAAATGCGCGAACTTTATCAATGGTTGATCACAGGAGGCAAGGTTCCAGATTTTGTAGAGTGCTAAGAGGGGAAATCTAATGAAGGGAGGTAAAACTTTGATTTTTGTCAAGCCATACAATCGCAGAGAACAATTCTTTCGTCTTTTTTGGCGTGTGATTTGGTCTCTATCAACCTACAGCGAAAACTTCGGAATTGTAGTCGCAGAGGCATTGGCTTGTGGCACTCCGGTTATCACTACACAGGGTACACCTTGGAAAGAGTTGGAAGACTTTGCGTGCGGTTGGTATATCCAGGTTGGTGTGAATGCCTTGAAAAATACTCTCAGAGAGGCGATGTCCGTAACAGAGGAAACTATAGAAAGAATGGGGCGCAATGGCCGAACGTTAATTGAGGAAAGATTTGCAACGAGTATCGTTGCTGGTAAGTTTGTAGAACAATACAAGGCTGCGATGTGTAAAACTCCAATTAATAACATTTGATATTGATGACTTAGCCCAAATGAATAAAGAGCTTTGGTTTGTGAGAGATTGCAAGACGCAAGACTTAAGTGGAAAAATTAAGATGTTGCTCATTGTATGGAAAGTCGTAGATTCATTGTTTTTTAAGACATCGATTTCCATATTAAATCCGTGGAGAGTTTTTTTGTTGCGGCTATTTGGGGCTAAAATAGGAAAGGGATGTTATGTCGCTCAACATGCAACCATCTTGATGCCATGGAATTTAACCATGGGGAATCATTCTTCTCTAGATGATTATGTCTATATAAAAAATACGATCCTTGTTGAGTTAGAAGATTTTGTGAGTATCGGAGTCTTTACTCATATCGTACCTGATGGGCATGACGTGAGAACACGGAATTTTGCATCGGTACGTACCCCAGTCAAAATACGCCATGGGGCTTTTATTGGTGCGGACTGCTTTATATTTGGTGGAGTAGAAATCGGGCAATTTGCGGTAGTAGGAGCAAAAACATCTGTTTTCAAGAATGTGGAAGAGAATACTATAGTGTATGGTACTCCTTGCACTGTTCACGGAACAAGAATTCCAACTGAGCAATACGTCCAATATCGGTACTCATTATGAAAGAGTTACTTGAGTTTACGTCCCCATATACCTTTGCAAATAAGGCGAGGCGGCTAATTTGGCGTATCACTTGGTTTTGCTTAGGACAGCCATTGCCAGGGAGTTTCTTGTCGGGATGGAAACGTATGCTCCTACGCTGCTTTGGCGCAAAGATAGCACACACTGCGATTGTCTATTCAAGCGCAAAAGTATTCATGCCATGGAACTTGGAAATGCATGAATTTTCATGTTTGGCTTCCGGAGTTGATTGTTATAATGCAGCCCCTATTCTATTGGAAGCTTACGCAACTGTCAGTCAACGCGCTTACCTGTGCACAGCAAGTCACAATATATCTTCAAAAGCTCACGAGCAAATCGCTAAGCCGATCAGAATAGGGAAATATGCTTGGGTAGCTGCGGAAGCCTTTGTCGGTCCAGGAGTTACTATTGGAGAAGGGGCTGTTGTTGGTGCAAGAGCCGCAGTTTTTCGTG
>CAUSYJ010000180.1:0-3656 GCA_963535845.1 uncultured Alloprevotella sp. | reverse complement strand
GTATATATTAATAGACTTGGGTTTTCACTATGGGTAACAAAGATACAAATAAGAATTGGAAAAGCAACTACTAATGCCTTCTTTTTATAAACAACACCATGAACAGATCCTTTCATCTCATTCTTGCGCCAAGATGACCAGAACCGTTTAGCCTCGCTCTCCGATTGAATTTCCCCGACCTCTATAAGCAGGGTTATCGCATAGGCTTCTATTGCGAGGTTCCACAGCGACAGGAAGATGTCGCACCGAAAGACAGACTAAAAAACAGATAGAACAGATGAACGTACTCACCTATCTGAAAGTACTGCGCAAGAAGGCCATCGATGCGGTTAAGGACATGAAGGGCTTTGGATGGGATAAACTGAAAATCAGTGAGGAGGTGGGACTTCCTAACTCTGTCGTTAATAAGATTATATGACCCGTATGGCTCACGACGCTGACCCATACGCCTCATGAGGCTGACACGTATGTATCAATCAATTCGTAAATTCAACAGACATGATCAAAGACCAGTTTCTCTATTTCGCACAGTATCCATCCAAGGAGGGAATCCGTGCTATTCTTACCAATGGATCGAGCGAGTTCCCCGGTTATAACGATCTTGCGGAGTCTCTCGACAATCTTCCCAACGTACTTGCCAACTTTAAGGTGAATGGAAGTGTGGTCGGTACTACCCAGTGGATAGGAACTTATCTTTGTGTGTTTATGATGGTGCGAGAGTGCTTCTCCTGCGTTGAGAACATCCAGGCCATCTATCCCATATTTCCCACCTCCTTCGTCCGCCGTCTGAAAGACTTCAATGACAAAGGCGAATACATCAAAAAAGACTGATCATGGCAACAGCAGCACAGCGTGATTTTGCACGCAGCATCTATGCAGCAGCCCAGAAGGCTACTGACATCGCCCCCCGAGTTTGTCACGGCGCAGACCATCCTCGAAAGCGGATGGGGCAAGTCGCGCATAGGAAAGTTCAACCTCTTCGGTATCACCCGAGGCAGCAACTGGAAAGGGCATACCGTCCTTATCCTCACCCACGAGTACTTCAACACGCCTAATCGCACATTCGTTGCACCTGAGAAGGTCGTGTCCGTCGCCAAGTGTAGGACTGGCAACAGATGGTATTACACCGTTTACCGACTATTCAAGGACTTCGATTCCCTTGAGGAGTGTCTTCAGGAACATACCCGCCTGCTCCGCAAGCCCGGTTATGCCGATGCCTGGTCCTACCGCCACGATGCCGAGGAGTTCGCCCGCCGCATCTGCGACAACAAGGGCAGCAAGTATGCCACCTCCCCAGTCTATCAGCAGCAGATGCTGCAGATGATCAAGACAGTACGTTCAATTTGTCAGTAGCCTATGTTCACACAGATAAGACGCAGACTGCACGTCATCACCGCCGTTCTTATGGTAGCGTTCGCTGCTCTTGCGCTGGTTGCCTTCCTTGCATACAGCGACATGAAAGCCGACCGTGACCGGCTGAAGGAGAACCAGAGCCTTCTCCTCCATAATGGAGAAGTGGAAATCAAACAGACGAACACAGGCAGCAGTCAGGCTTCCGTCCCAGCACTGACGCTTCGCTCGTCAGAGTTTCGCCAGAGCGGCGACACGCTGCTGCAGGTAGCCAAGGCTGCAGGGATAAAGGCTTCCCGCATCTCCGAAGCGGGCACGGCGGCAACAACAACACACGTAGACTTCGATGCACGGATATTCCGTACGGTGATGCATGACACATTAAGAGACACCATCCTTTGTCCAGCAAGTCCGCTGCCAGCCCTGCCCCCGTCGAAGCAGCTGCAGCTGTCATGGAATGACCCGTGGGTGTCCCTGTCTGGAACGATTGCCGACTCCATCTTTCACGGTTCGCTCACCTCCACCGACACCCTCGACATCATCGTCCACCGAGTTCCCAAGCGGTTTCTCTTCTTCCACTTCGGCTGCAGGCAGGTGCGCATGGACATCATCAGCCGTAACCCTCACACACGGCTCACCTACGCACGGTATCTTCAGCTGATCAAATAAATGTTTTCATAAGGTTTTAGTTATTAGGTTTATAAGATTGTTTAGGTTGACTCGAGCCGCCGCAGCGATTGCGCTGGCTCTTTTCGTATCGTTCTTTAGCTATAGATAATTACTTCTAAACCGCTGATTATAAAGGTAGTATTACTTGTGTGTACCCCATTATAGTGTTACCTTAGCAGTACAAATTAGAAACAAAGAACATTCAAAAACAAAGATTATGAACGAGCAAATTCAGAACATTCTCAACGAGAACGGAACAAAGACTTCTAAGATACAAAAGCTCCTTAACCTTGGACTAACACGCAGACAGGTAGCTGACCTTGTAGCAGGTGGTAATTACGGATTCGTGCAGAACGTCTACAAGCGCATGATGCAGGGCATTGCACAGGGCGCAGCGCAGACAGCAGCAACAGTTCTTCCACAACTCGACTACACTTTCAACCGCAACTTCGGTATCGAGATTGAAGCTTACAACTGCACACGTGAACGCCTCGCAAGAGAACTTACCGCAGCAGGCATCAGGGTAGAGGTTGAAGGTTACAACCACACTGACCACACCGACCATTGGAAGCTGGTTACCGACAGCAGCCTTTCAGGAAACAACACCTTCGAACTTGTTAGCCCAATCCTCCACGGAGAGCAAGGACTTGAGGAACTTGAGAAAGTTTGCTGGGTGCTCGACCTCTGCAACGCTAAGGTCAACGATTCTTGCGGACTTCACGTTCACATGGACGCTGCGGAGTTCGACCTCCAGACTTGGAAGAACCTTATAATTACTTACAAACGCCTTGAGAAGGTAATCGACCACTTCATGCCACTAAGCCGTCGCAGCAACCGCTTCTGCAAGGGGCTTACCACCATTACAGAGGCAACCATCAACCGAGCTTCTAATATCAGCGATCTTAGAGCAGCTTTCGCCCACAACCGCTACCACAAGGTAAACCTCGAAGCCTACGCACGCCACCGCACGGTAGAGTTCCGCCAGCACGGAGGTTCAACGAACTTCACAAAGATGTCTGCTTGGATTCATTTTCTCGCAAAAATGATTACCTTTGCAAAGCAAGGCAAGGTGCAAACCAACACCACCCTGCTGAACGTTCCTTTCCTCACCGAAAGCGAAAAGTTGTACTTCAGATTAAGAACTAAAAAATTAGCAGCATGTTAACAACCTACAGGCTGAAGGATGGCGACAAAATCGTCGCCACCTCTCCAGCCGACTTCCTTCACCAGCTTCGCATAGGCAGTCGCTTCGATAGCGAAGGCACAGACGAAGATTATATGGTGCGTTTCGCTTACCGCTTACAGGAACTCGAGGGCTACCTTGTTTCCACCGACAGCCCCGAGGCTTTCCTTGCCGACTTAATTAACAGAGGTTTCGTGACCGTTGAAAAATAAAACACGATGCTCGTTCTTTGTAGCCGTAGCAGTTTCCGAGCTGTTACGGCTTTTAAATGTTAAAAGCAGGCTGCGTAACAAAATAGTTACTTTTTTGTTTGGTAATTCGTAACTTTTTTGTTACCTTTGCATTGTCATTAAGACAAAGAGTTCTTTAAAATTTTTAGTAAATATGAAGTCAAGTGAATTGAAACGCATTCTTAAAAAGAAAGGGTGCAAACTTCTAAGACACGGTTCAAGGC
>CAUSYJ010000179.1:0-3669 GCA_963535845.1 uncultured Alloprevotella sp. | reverse complement strand
TCAAGAGAAATTTGTCTATGCGTACATAGATGATTTGATGAGCAAGGTAAGTTTGGGCTATGATCTTGACTGTGGCGAAATAGAGGATAAACATAAGGCTTACACGTTTATTTCTAACCATCGAGATATCGTTTTAGACCCTGGACTGTTGGCTATGTTGCTTATTAAGAATGGTTTTTCTACAACGCAAGAAATAGCAATTGGTGATAATCTCCTCATTTTCCCTTGGATAAAGCATTTGGTACGTCTTAATAAGGCGTTTATTGTTCAGCGCAGCCTAGGTCTTCGTGAAATGCTTGCAGCCAGTAAAAAGATGAGTCGCTATATGCACTTTGTCATTCGCGAGAAGCAGAACCCTATTTGGATTGCACAACGCGAAGGGCGCGCCAAGGACAGTAACGACCATACGGCTGAAGCCGTCTTAAAAATGGTGGCTATGGGCGGAACAGGGACTCCGCTGGGTAATTTGAAAGAAATGAACATTGTACCGATGAGTCTATCTTACGAATATGATCCCTGCGACTATCTTAAAGCCCAAGAGTTCCAGTTGAAACGAGACAACGCAGATTTTAAGAAGAGTAGGCAGGACGATTTGCTAAATATGCAAACAGGAATTCTCGGCTTTAAGGGGCACGTTCATTTTGTTATGGGAACGCCTATCAATGATTGGTTGGACGAACTGGAAGATGCTCCTAAAGGACAATTCTTTGGCGAAATTGCCCAGCGTATGGATCGAGAAATCTATCGTAACTATCGTTTGTACCCTAGTAATTATGTAGCTGCCGATCTTCTTCGTGGAAATTCTGACCATGCTACTCATTACTCCGCAGACGAGAAAGCTCATTTCGAGAAATACTTGAAAGGGCAGTTGGCAAAGATTGACATACCTAACAAGGATGAGGCCTTTCTGCGCGACCGCATACTGGAAATGTATGCTAATCCGGTTTTCAATCATGAAAGCGTGCTTTAGTGCACTTCTGCTGCTCTGCACCTTGTTGTCGGCATGTTCCGACGAATCGGACAGACCTTTACAAAATTATGAGCAAGGACTGGTGGAAGCCCTATCACGAGGGGATAAAACGATTTCGCAAATAGTCTTAGATAATGGCGATACCCTTGCGGTGACCAATCGGATAATGGTGGCACAACCTGCTTCAACTATTCGAGCCTATGCGCTTTATGTGCGTGCGAATAAGACGGTTGAACTGACGCGCCTTTCGCCAGTATTGACCTGTTCCGTTCAGCAAATGCCAGATACAGTTCTCCGAACTGATGCGCTACTACTACGATCGATGTGGTTGAGCCATCGATATCTCAACTTCTTTGTGTCGCTGCCCACTGGGCCTGCAAAGCGCAGTCATTATCTGGGGATTGTTGATAAAGGCTTTTCAGAGAATGAAGCACACACGCAGACACTGAATTTGCAACTCTTTCATTATCAGAATGGAGACGGAAAGGCTTACTATCGTGATACTTATTTTTCTTGTCGCCTTGATTCTTATCTCCCACGCCTTTCGAAGGGGGACAGCATCCGCTTGTTCTACAGGGATGAGAATGGTAGGCAAACCTCAATAACACAAGCTTATTGATTCATTTTTTTAGACAGTAGCTTCTTTAAGTATTGTCATTTTTAATTAAACAACCAGAACTGAATGGATTTTCATCCTATAGAATTAACTGATCGCGAACAAATCCAACAGATTGTTCGTGAGAGCGAATGCCGAAATTGTGATCTCAACTTCTTGAATTTGATGAGTTGGCGTTTTCTTTATGATACGCAAGTGGCTTATCATGGTGATTGGCTGCTTTTCCGTTTCAAGGCAGAGGGGCATAATGCTTATTTAGCCCC
This sequence comes from uncultured Alloprevotella sp., assembly GCA_963535845.1. GTDB lineage: Bacteria > Bacteroidota > Bacteroidia > Bacteroidales > Bacteroidaceae > Alloprevotella. Next base: position 1,820 of record CAUSYJ010000179.1, on the reverse strand, counting down.
AGTGGGACATGGCGATTGGGCCGCTGTTGTTGGCGATTTGCTCGAAGATGCTCGCCAGCAGGACGCTCCTTTTTTGATGTTGGGCTGCCCCGAAGTTCAGTTGGGCTATATTAATGCAGCTATGCCCGATTATTTTTATGCCACGGCCGACCGTAGTTATACCGACTACATTTATCATCGTGAATCGTTGGACACGTTGGCAGGAAAGAAGCTTCAGCAAAAGCGCAATCATGCCAATAAGTTTGAAAAACTCTATCCTAATTATGAATATCTTCCCCTCACTCCTGAGTTCATCCCTGAGTGTTTAGCACTCCGCGAACAATGGGAGGAGGAGAAAGACAATGTTCCTTCTGGGCGTCTCTCCGCTGATGCCGAGAGGCGCAGTATTGAGTATGTTTTTTCCCATTGGGAAGAGTTGGGAGCCATTGGTGGAGTGCTCCGCGTAGAGGGGAAAATCATCGCTTTCACTTACGGCGGCCCTGTCAATTACGATACTTTTGACACTTGTGCAGAGAAGGCAGATTTCAACTTCGAAGGAGCTTTTGCTATGATCAATCGCGAATTTGCGCGCCACTTACCGGAACAATTTGTTTATATAAATCGGGAAGAGGATTTAGGTCTTCCAGGCTTACGCCGCTCAAAGGAGAGCTATCGTCCGGCTTTTTTGCTTAATAAATTTACCGTTATGGAGCGACATCCAATGAAGATGGATTAAATTTGCACACATCTATTCATCGTAAAAATAATTCTTTCGATATGCTTCTTACTCCTGAAGAACTCAAACAACAGACTCGCGAACTTTGGAAAACTTGTTTTCCAACAGATAGCGAAGAGTTTCTAGATATTTATTTTGAGGATAAATATACCGATGCCTCCAATATAACACGCCGCGAGGGGACTCAAGTGGTTGCTGCAGGACAGTTGTTGCCCTATAGTATGAACTTCTACGGCAGTACTGTTCATACAGGTTATTTCAGTGGGGTAGGCACTTTGCCCGAGTATCGTGGGTATGGATTGGCTTCACAGATTATTAGTGAGGGCCATCGTCGACTCTATGAGCAGGGAGGCGTTTTGAGTTATCTCATTCCTGGTAATGAAGAACTACGCCATTTCTACGAACGGCCGCAGCATGGTGCTTTTTGGACCTCTACTTTCCGTGCAGAAGTGGAGCTTACGCCCACGGGCGAAGAAGATGCTCACATCGTGATTGAGGAGCCCGAAGAATGGGGCGAAAATCTTTATGTCTATTACCAACAACGCTGTCGTACTTATCCTTTTATTTTCAAATCATCTCTGAACGATTTTTTTGCAGCCTTAGAGACCTGCGATTTAGAAGGAGGATTTGTTCTTGTGGCTCGTAATAAGTCGCGGATTGTTGGTTTGTGCTGGGGTGTACAAGAGTCCGACGGCCGCGTGATGCTGCGCGATATTGTGGTGAGTGACTATCGGGTTCAGAACCTCTTTGTGACGTACCTCTGTCGTAAGTATGCAGTGGAGCACATCTACGATCGTGGTGCTTGCGCGGGAGCCATAAAGGGAGCACAACCTTATGCTATGGCTCGTGTTGTTAATGTTGTTAAATTCTTCAAGACCATTTTGCTCCAGCATCCTGGTTTTGAGCTGAGCATTGGTATTGATGGCGATCTTGATGTGCCTGAAAACAACGGATATTATATGCTGCGTGGCGGAGAAGTCTTTATTGTGGAGGATCGTCCCAGTCAGATTATCACCCCTGGTGGACTTGCTGCGATGTTCCTCGGATCTCAACCCGTGATAGTTCGAAATATGCTCGATGAGTAAGTAGGCAATATTTAAGGACA
>CAUSYJ010000178.1:0-3670 GCA_963535845.1 uncultured Alloprevotella sp. | reverse complement strand
CTTCATAAGTGACGACGTACCATTACAATATTTAGTAAGTACTTGTGTTGGTCCACTGCATACAACAGAACCACTTTGTGCAGTACAAGTTCCTATGCAGTTAGATATTGAACGACTGGGCTGACTTCCACAATCAACAGTGCAAGAGGTCATACCAGAACCTCCGCTACCACCAAAAACAAGCTTCATCTCTTCTTGAGAGAGTTGTGTAACCTCTTTGAGAGTTACTTTTTTTATTATTTTCATTTGAATAAAGTTCTAATTAAACAAAATAAGCTTTCGAGCTCAAAAGCTTTTTTATTACAGAATATCAAGAATCTGGGTTGAAATACAAAATGACCACTCATGAAGGTCTACTGTCTTAAGTAGAGAAAAAGTAAGGGCATTTCATCTTTCAACTTATTTTTTCTTAGGTTTACTATTAAATTGATAAGACAGGCGGAGGAGGAAATAGTTGGGCAAGGAGTTTACCCAAGTCTCGGTGAAGCCTTGAGCATTCATCGTTGTGCTTACGTTGGAGAGCTGATGGAGGAGATCGAAGCCCTCGGCCTCAAGCGTCCAGTGTTGCGCCTTGTCCAACGCACGAGAGAGGGAGACGTTCCAAACGAGGTCGTTCGTATTCATCGCAGAGAGGGCGTAGCCACAGCGCATATAGAGCGTGAAGTTCGTTCGCAGAACGACGGCCAAAGGCAAGCGATACTGCAAGTTTCCGCTCAGGCTCACGTTGCGTGCATCGACCGTCTCGAAGCCGCTGCGCGGACTCGTAAGATATTGCCAAGAGACGCGTGTGCGTAGCGTCACCTCTGTGAAATCTTTGCGATACGTACCTTTCACGGACAACTCGGGCGAGAAGTTGCGCACACTGCTACGATAGGGCTGTGCATTCTGCCCATCGTTTATCATCTCCACGGAATTGCGCCATTCACCTATCGCAATGGCATTGAGTGTCCAGCGGTTGCGCTTGTCCAAGACCTGCGTGTAATTTAACGACGTGGCAAAGTTCCAGTTGCCATTCACGTTGTAAGGGCGTATCGTGGTGATACCCGTTGCTCTATCATAGCTCATGCCTTGCGATACCATATTTCGATAAATGTCATAATATATCTGATAATACAGCCCAGTGCGCGCCTTACCCGTAGGGATGCGGTAGGCGAGGCGAAATGTATGGTGCATCGTGCGTTGTAGCTGCGGATTTCCTTGCACGACGAGCAGGGGCTGACTGGCGTCTGTGATGTTTAGCATATTCGCCATGCTGGGCTTGGCGCTCGTGAGCTTGTACTGCAAATCCAGTCCCTTCGCCAGCGTCATATAGAGTGATGGTTCAAAGGAGAAGTAGTGGCGCGAAAGGGCTTGCGAGATGCCGTTCCGAACGTCTACGATGCGGTCGTTGCGCCACACAAAGGGGAAGTTCAACTGCACCATAAAGTTGTTGTTCAAACGGTAAAAGGCTTCCGCATTAGCAGTATGCTCTTTGTTCCAAAGCTGGGTGCGGTAAGAACCATTTTGCAGGCTGTTGTCCCAAACGATGGCATTGCCCCAAACATTCGTGGACACCGTGCTGTCGGGGAAGAAGATGGCGCGCTTGTCCGACGTGTATTGATAATTGTAGTCGTAGGAGGCTCGGAAGATGGTTTTGCCCAGTCTGAACAAATCGTGTCGCAGATTTGTGCGCCAGCCGAAGTCGTGGCTGGGCTGATCTTGACGTTGCATTTCTTCGGCAGTCTGCAAGCTAGTCAGTTTCCGATAATTGAAAAGGCGATTAGCTTTGGTATTGCCATAATTAATATTCGTGTTCAATGTGAAAGCCTCGCCATTCAAAGGCGACTTAAAATTGATAGCAAAAATATATCCCAGCGTCCATTTTCTCGTGTCGCCTTGTCGCAAGGTCTCCAAACCGCTGTTGAGCGTCTGTCGTAGGCGCAAGCTCGGCGTAGTGGCGTAGATGCTATCCAGCGCCGCGCCCCAAGCCGTTTCGTCAGGCCGAGTGAGGAAGTCAGCTTGGCGCAGATGGGCAGTGGCATCGCTCTTATGATATGATACTACGGCTTCATTGTCGAGATAAGAGTTCTCTTTCCGAAACCCATAGCGGACCTTTCCCTTTGCTATGAGGGCATCATTGCGTTGGGTCTGCGCCATGCGACTGAATATATTACTATTGGTGTAATAAAGCGTCTTGTTGGAAAAACTCTCTTGTTGATCAATCACTTTGCTCACCGAAGCATCCGCCTCAAAGATAGTTCTCTTGACAGGGTCGTCTATCAATACGGACGTGCCGACAACGTGACTTTTCGTGTCGCCTGCTGCTGTACGCCCATTCCATGAGCCGCGCGTGTTCGCCTCAGCTATGTTATTGAGATTGTTGGAACTGCCATAAACCACCCAGCGAACATTGTCGGAGAAATAGATGCCACAAGCACGGGCTTGGTGGCGGTCTTTTGTGCCGACAGCTACAGCAAAATTGCCCAGCCAGCCTTGATTGTACTCTTTCTTGAGGTGCACATCAAGCACCCAGGGGTCGTCCGGCGTGCACTTGCGTGCCGCACTCAGATAAGTGTCCATGCGCTCACGCTGATAAAACTTGATGTTCTTGACCACATAGGAAGGCAGATTTTTCAAAGCCAAATGCGTATCCCCACGGAAGAAATCCTTGCCGTTGAGCAAGAGAGTATTGACATGTTGCCCATTGACCGTGATGTTGCCATTGTCGTCCAAAGTCACGCCAGGCAGTTGGGCAATGAGGGCATCGAGCATCGACCCACTCGCCAGTTTGAATGCCGAGGCATTATATATTATGGTGTCGCCACGGTTCACAATCATCACGCGCGAAGCCCTCACCACCGCTTCGCCCAGCTCTTGTGTCCGACAGGGGTAGAGCAGAAAGTCCTTTGCCGTCCACTCTTTCACACGGTGACCATATTTCCGCTCAGGAATGTGCACCACCATAGTGTCTTGCTCGAAGCCTTCGCCCACAAATTGGATGACGTAAGTACCAGCCTTGGGCACCTTCGCTTGGAAACGATAAGTGTGAAAGAGGTCTGGACGCGAGGAATGGTCCGTAACACGCACTTCTTGGCGAAACTTCCCATCTTGACTGCGCACCATTAGGCATGCATCTGTAACATCAACTCCTGTCAAGCCATGGCGAACAGCACCTTTGACAATAATAGAATCCTGCGCTTGCAGAGTAGTAGAGAGGGTACAAAGTACGAGGCAATAAGCAATACTTAAAATTTTTCTCATGGCTTTTATTATGTAATGAATAAGAATCCTCTTGCTGTAGTGACATTTACCTTTTGTTTCGTAAAGCAATTCTACTTTTAACAAACATAAATAACTATTTTGTCGTAAAACATACGCTCTAATCCATAAAAAGTATATTTATATGGATGTTCAAAATATAACTTATCCGAATATTTTGTATGCTTGACTTTTAGCAGCAAAAGAAGTTTGCTTAATAACGTCTTGTTCATAAGATACTTTTCTAAAACGAAAATACTAGCATATTTGTCATCGTTACATTGCAAACATGAAAAAAACTTTTAACTTCACCAAGGCTTTCCGCAAAAATCTTCATCATTCTTTTGCTTTCCCTCATAAACTCCTAACAACCCCAAATCGGTTTAAGGTTACCTCTTTTTTTACTCAGCTTATAGTCCACAACGATTCTTTC
>CAUSYJ010000177.1:0-3708 GCA_963535845.1 uncultured Alloprevotella sp. | reverse complement strand
TAATTTGCCAGGATAGGGTAAGACTATATTATACGCTATTAGGTTGGCAAAGAGTATTAACGGTAATTTCTGTAATCATGAAAAAGATGAAGAGATTCAATCTGGGTAATGCGAGAGTACTTTCTCCCAACGACATAACTGCCTTGTTGGGTGGGGAGTTTCTCTCTTACACTTGCAGTAGAGAAGGTCAGAGTTGCGCCATCCAAGTAGACGGAGGAGTCAACACTGAAACTTGTAAGTGGTACTATGCGAGTGAAACCCAGATGAACTTAACGTGCATTCTTAACTAAGAAGATTTTTAAGAGTTAATTCTTTTGCGCGAACGACACTTGAATATCCTCACCTAACTTTATTATTCTTCTTTATGCATTCAGCTAGGTTATTTCTTATAATTGCTGCGATTTTTCTTGCGACGGTTTCTTACGCTCAGGAGTCCAAGGTTACGCTGCAGGGCGGTATTCAAGACGGTTTCTTGAAGCGCGGCCTGTTTGATTGTCGTGTTGCTCTTCTTAACTCGGACAGTGTGGAGGTGAAAAGCGATATCAAGGTCTATGAGATAGGTGAAGACAGCATGCACATCTCCACCATCTATCATATCAATGCTCCCCACGTGTCAGGCAACTACCTGATTCACGTCCAAAAGCAGGGATACGCAGATGGATGGGCACAGGTCGTCATTCCGAAAGACAACCAGAAGGCGACGATAGCTGTGCCTATGATTTCATTGCGCAAATTGATGCACGAAAAGCAATTAGGCGAGGCGGTGGTGCAGGCCACACGCATCAAGGTGAAGATGCGCAACGACACCTTGGTTTACGATGCGGCAGCATTCAACCTTCCTTCGGGTTCAAAGCTCTCTCACTTGATAGAGCAACTTCCAGGAGCCACGATGAATGCAGCTGGCGAAATCTTCATCAATGGGCGAAAGATTGATGAACTTACCCTCAACTCGCGTTCCTTCTTTCGTGGGAACGAAGCCGTGTTGCTGGAAAACTTGCCCTACTACACTGTGAAAGAGTTGAAAGTCTTCGAGCGCCAACGCTTAGAGATGGTGATGCGTGGGCAGAAAGACGACAGTCCCGAGTATGTGATGGACGTGAACCTGAAGAATGAATATTCCTTGGGAGCGATGGTCAATGCAGAAGCGGCGGGCGGTACGCACGAAAGGTATCTTACTCGTATCTTCGGGTTGCTCTTGACGCCTACCTCGACCGTGGGAGCTTTTGCCAACTTCAATAATACCAACGACATCAGTCGTGCAATAGCGAGAGGATGGAACCAAGGGGAAGGATTTATAATGGGCAATCAAAACAAGCCCTCCACGCGCAAAGCCGCAGGACTGACTTTCGACTACCAATCGACGAAAAAGGCAATGATGGGCTATCCTGCCTTGATGGAGTCTGCACAATTGGCATTCGATCACTATCAGAACTTGGATGCCTCGGGACGCTACAAAGAGAACTTCCTGCCTTCGGGGAGTACTTTCGAGCGTATGCAGCGTAACCTGCAAACGACCATCAAAGCCGCGCAGCTCATCAATAAGTTCAATTACTTGCCTTGGTCTCTTAGCCACTATTTGAGCGTAGGATACAAGGAAGACAAGGAGGCGTGGGACAAAGCTACGCAGCAGTGGAATGCACAGCAAACAATGGCGAGCCAACAAATCGATGCTTTGGGCAAAATAAAGCATTATAGTATGCTGTCTATGCTGGGGTTTTCTATACCCCATCTTCGCCGACTGAGTGTCGGTTTCAACAGCTTGTGGGAGCGTTCTGATCGAGATTATTTCCACCGCCAAACTACGGCTTTGGCTCATCAGTCCAATGATTATCGCCACGAGTACACCGATGCGCACACTACGACATATCGCGTGGAGCCTTCACTGTCCTTCTACCAGAACTTGTCTTCGCTATGGTCTCTTCACTTCAAAGAGCAATACAAACTGAGCGGCAAGCGTAGTGATGACCAATACTTCCTGTTGAGCGATTTGAAAGGCTGGGGCTTGGAAGATAGCGTGCAGGTCAATCTCTTGCCCTCCAATCGCGAGAGGCTTTGGCAGGCTTACGACAAGACGAATAGTACAGCGTCGCACAGCCAACGTCACGAAAACGAATTTTCAGTTACCTTGAAACGGAGCAAGAGTGAGCACTTCCCCATCGACCTCACCTTGACTTTGCCACTTTACTTCCAGCGCGAACGCTTGGACTATCATCGTGGGGCGATGGACACGCTTGCCCATTACACGATGGTTGCACTTCATCCCTCTTTTTATCTCAGGCACAAACAGTGGTCGCTTCGTCTCGGATTTACTTCATCCACTCCTGGATTGATGAATATGATTCCCTATCGCGATGCCCGCAACAGCTTGGAGATTATCGAGGGTAATCCTCTCTTGAAAACCAATCAGCGTTGGAATGCCAGTCTTTCGTATCAGCCCAAATGGCAAAGCCGTAGAGTCGGTATGACTTCTGGGCGGGCGGAAACCTCGTTCGTTTATCACCTCCGCTCCGTGGCGCAAGGATTTACCTACCAGGCACAGACTGGAGCAACGACCTATCGACCAGAAAACGTACGTGGTAATTGGGCGTGGCAGTCGTCCTATCACACCACCATCTCTCTGCATCAAAATCAGCAGTGGTGGGTGGATAGCCATACCGCGGCCGACGTTTGGCACTCGGTGGATTATGCCGCCCTTGATGGAATGGCGGATGCTGCGCTCAACAAGGTCGAAACCGTCAATCTCAACGAGTCGCTCAAATTGAGCTATAAAAGTCGACACACTAAGGTCGATCTGTTGGGAGGACTGCTTTGGCGCCGCACTTGGGGGCATCGCCCCACGCAAACCTCTCTCTCGGCCTTCGATTTTCGCTATGGTTTCAACTTTCAGCAAACCATCCCACAGTGGAAAACGACGCTGAATGTCGAAACGACGGTGTTGAGTCGCCGTGGATATGGGAGCAGCGCGTTCAACAAGAGCGAGTGTGTGGTCAATGCCTCTCTCACCCAATCGCTGTGGCGCGATAAGTGGGAACTGACTTTAGAGGGACGCGACCTTTTCCACCAGCTTTCCAATACCACCTACGAGGTCAATGCACAGGGGCGCACCGAAACGTGGTATCGTGTCATCCCCAATTACCTCATGCTCCACCTCGTCTATAAGTTCAGCCTAAATCCAAAACGATAGGTTCGTTGCTTACTGATTTAAAACAAGTGGCATGTTTTCAGATACTAATTCAAATATACAATTTGTTCTGCGGCTTTCTTCTTTTTAGCATCACTCCAAATGTCGGATGAACCCCAAAAGAAGCGATTAGCCAAAGGGGCAAAAGTAATAGATGTTTCTGCCAAAGACCTTGCAAAAATAATCATCCCCCTCTGTCCGAGCAGCGTCGCATTGTCGACATCCTCGACCGTTTCGACACGCTGACGAACTCGATTTCGGAAGGTCTGCCGCGAGAGATCGCCCTGCGTCGAAAGCAATATGAATACTATCGCGACGCGCTGCTCCGCTTCCCCCAACCGGCACCCACGGCCTGAGGGGCGGCCGCCACGACTGTGTGCACAGGGCGCGCAGAACGGGGAAAGCGTGTGAGTTTTTATCGCACGTGATCTTTAATTCAAAAGAAAGCCGTAACTTTGCACTCATGAAACCGTTGCACTTCGCTCCGCTTCAAGGTTACACCGACGACGTCTATCGGCGATTGCACC
>CAUSYJ010000176.1:0-3740 GCA_963535845.1 uncultured Alloprevotella sp. | reverse complement strand
CTCTATCCCGATAGTTATTGACGATTAGGAGCGTATCAATAACCAATCCGCAAGCAATGCTTGTCATAATTACCTCAGGATAAACGCCTTGTAACGTGGATGGAAGGATAACGTAAGTGGTAAAGGTGACTGGAATGATACCGAAAAATACCAATACAAGTACATCACCCAAGCCTAGATAGGAAAAAAAGGTGGTGTATAAGAAGGCGAAAAGTACGCAGGCTGCACCAACAAGTACCATTTGCCATCCGCCATAAAATACGAGAGGAAGCCCAACAAGACTAGCGAGCAGAGAGGTAACAATCAATCCTTTGCGCATAGCTGGCAGTGTGATCCATCCTTCCGTACAGGCACGTTTAGGACCAAGACGCGTCTCTTTGTCATCACTTCCCTTTACGCAATCGAAATAATCATTGATGAAATTAGAGTCAATCTGCATTAAAAAGGCAAAAAGGAAACAGAGTAGGGCGGGGAGGAAACGGAAGTTTTCTGCTCCACCAATCTTCCAAGCCCATGCTGTTCCTATCATTACAGGGACAATAGCACCCGTCAATGTCTTTGGACGAGCTGCTAGAATCCATGCAGATAGACTATTAGTTTTTATATTGTCACGTTCTGAAATCATCTATTATAATGATGGTAAAGTCCTGATGAGGCTTGTTTAGTTAAAGAAGTTCCAACTAATACCGAATTTTAGAATACGTGGATTCAATGGATAATGCGGTGTGAAAAGATAATTTCCACCACTTCCCTCATTGAGATGCGTGAACATTATGTAGAAACGTGTGTGCTGTAATTGGAAGTTAGCATAAGCATCCAAGAGCGGATAATTACCAATCTTAGTCTTACTTGCAGCCGTTTCCTGTATTCCGAACGTTCCCATTCCTGGAATATATTCTGGTGCATAATAACTTGTGAAGTAGCGCATATCAACACCCAAGTCACATTTTAGCACACGTGCAATCTTGAATCGGATGAACAGATTACTATAAGCATTGAAAGTCGGTACTGGTAAAATGTCTTCCTTACTTGACTTTTGTAATGTCAGTACATTCTGCCAGTTGAGTATGCCTATTTGAAAGTCCTGTTGCAGTTGTAAGGTAAGCAAACTAATAGGACTACTTGCTTGTCTAACATTCACATTGTTGTGTTGTACGAGATAGTTGTCTCCACTTCTAACACGATCATTCTGAAGTCCGAAGTAGGTATAGTTCTTTAAAACATCATAGCCAACACGTACTTTTGTGCGTGTACGTTGTAGTGACAATTCGCCTAATATGCGTGAATGAATCTGCTGATCAAGGTTGTTATTCCACCAATAATGCTTGCCATAGAACTGCTCCATATAGAAAGAGGGAGCCGAACGATGCAAGAAAGCCGTAGCGGCTAATTGTACCGTATCGCCGAGTAAGGGGAATCCAACGTCTGCGTGACCATCAAGATGGAATTGTCCGGCACGAGTTCCTACCAGCCATGCCTCCGCACTGATGTCGTAATGGAGTGTCTTCCCTTGCGCCTTGAGGAGTTGTCCTCCTACAGAAATGTCATGTTGATTCCATTTCTGTGAACCATTGATGAAAGCCGTGGCAGGAGGAGTAGCTGCTGTAATTACAGGTAATTCATAATGTCTTAACTCGTAAGATACAAAAGCTTTCAATCCTGCCTTTGCCCATTTATTGAACCCTTCGAGCAATGCTACTGCAAATGTATTCTTAAAGGACCAATGCTTTGTTCGGTCGTAAATAGAATCATTTGCAGTTGTTCCATAGCTAAAGTAATTCTGTGCATAGTAATCTGTTGGGGTATCGTAAGCCTGATAGATGCGTCGATAATTATCGAATCTAGCTGTATGAATAAAACTCGTCACAGGGACATATTCTTCCTTCATCCATTGAGAAGTAGAGTCTTTTGCAGCCTTATCAGCCTTATTCAATCTTGCCATCTGGGCGGAATCTTCTAGGTTTACCACCTCACGATTTCCCATTTTAAGACTATCAGCTTTATGATTAACCTGTGCAACATCGCCCGCAATGACAGCATTATCAGGGCGTCCAGAGGAATGATGTTCTTTGTCGTATGCTTCCTCATCGAAGGTGTCACCATTTGCTTTTGCTATTCGGCGCGCCTTTTCCTTCGCTTTCGCCTCTGCTTGAGCTTGTTGTGATTTGAGAGCAAACTTCTTTGCCTTAATCTCTTCCTCAGTCATTGGTATCTTGCGGAAGAATCCCAGACTATAACGATGGTTGAAGAAGATATGCTGGTTATCATTTCTATTCCAGTTCTGTTTTAGGACTGTAGGAATTTCATCCTCATTGTATGAATCATTGAAAGACTCAGGGTGAGTGATATAAGCATCGTTTGTGATACCACCATTCTCTGTTACCTTCTGATGATTGAGAGAAAGGAGTAGATGAGCTTGATAACGTTCGCCTAAATAGCTTCCCCACATCGAATAATTGAAGTGGGAAGTACTTTAATTACTATAATATCCACGACCATAGAGGTAATCAAACTTGAATCCGAAGCCCCATTCTTTACCAGCATTAACAGCAAAGAGTGCCTTAAAACGATCTTCTCCGTTGGTTCTATTACCAGCGGTATTATAGGATAGAATCGTAATCGGGGAGAGGGTAGAGGTAAATTGAAAGTCCCCTGGTTGCACGATGAACATATCATACGGATCTACGAAGAAGAATTCCGAAGGCAGTTTCCTATCAATAAAGATTCTGTTTTGCCGTGGAGAACCGAGGTTCCCTAGTGTATTGTATTCGCCTCGAAGTCCTGTACTTAGTCCTCTGTTCATGAACATATAAGATAAGGTATCAGGGATAGCAGGTTTGCGATCACCGAAACGCTCATCTATTGTCCATACCTTCATGCCACGTGGAATCTCCTTATGCTGGCTTTGGATAGAATCGGAACGCCCCAAATTGCGGTCTTTTCGGTATCCATCTGCAGCAAATGTGCCATCGTCTATGGGGCGGTAGTCATTGTTCTGTGCCATTGCAACGATTGTTGAAGCAATGGAAAGAACAATTAATAATGTGTATCTTCTCATTAACGGATAAAACGAAGTATGCATTCGATAATCTTAAAGACCATCGCAGCAAGGATAATGATAATACCTGTTGTGGTTGATTCGCTTAAGAAGTAAACTGCTACACCCACGATTGCACCAAGCATAAAGATAATGTTTAGTTTCTGGCGAATCGGTAAGAAGCGGTCTTTGGGTTCTTGCCTGTGTAAGCGATGGTCGGGTCTTCGTGCTGTACTATTTTGTATTTCCATTTGTTGGTTATTTGCTTGTTATTAATTAAAAGATGAAATAGATGCCGTTCACCTTTTATTGTAGGGCTTCACGGAATCCTTGGAAAATACTATCTTTACGGTCGATAGTAGCTTTACGGAACTTACCAGATACAGGAAGGAGACGCGTCTGTTTCTTATTCATTGAATAGTGGTCAGTAATCCACTTCTCCGCTGTATAATTGGTTACATTTCCCTGAACATCATAACTATATGTGATTCTACTCATACTTAATGTAGCTAATCCATCCTTACATGTTGCTTGTAGCACATAGTTACATTGTGTATAGTCGAGGGATAGAAATGTAGAAGAAAAGATGAGCTTCTCTCGTATTGTGGCGATGATACTGTGCTCATTCTTATTCACCAATGCTACCTTACTACCTTCTAATTGGTTGCTTCCTTCTGTGAGTTTGGTTAGATAAGCGTATGCC